>CAZOIB010000026.1:0-9907 GCA_964579785.1 uncultured Lysobacter sp.
CGCACGCATTTCTTCACCAAGGCAGGCGTGGTCAAGGCGGTCGACGGCGTCAGCTTCGCGCTGCGCCGCGGCGAGGTGATGGGCCTGGTCGGTGAATCCGGCTCCGGCAAGACCGTGACCGGCTTCTCGATCCTCGGCCTGGTCGATCCGCCGGGGCGCATCGTCTCGGGGCGCATCGTCTTCGACGGGACCGACCTCACCCGCCTCGATGCGACCGCATGGCGCCACATCCGCGGCAACCGCATCGCGATGATCTTCCAGGACCCGATGATGACGCTGAACCCGGTCCTGAGGATCGACACCCAGATCGTCGAGGCGGTGCAGGCGCACGCGGACGTCTCGCGCGAGAGCGCGCTCGCGCGCGCCCGCGAGGCGCTGGTGCGTGTCGGCATCGCCTCTCCCGACGAGCGCCTGCGGGCCTATCCGCACCAGTTTTCCGGCGGAATGCGCCAGCGCGTGGCCATCGCCATCGCCCTGGTCAACGGCCCGGACCTCATCATCGCCGACGAGCCGACGACGGCCCTCGATGTCACCATTCAGGGCCAGATACTCTTCGAGATGCAGAAGGTCTGCCGCGAGAGCGGCACGGCGCTCATCTGGATCACGCACGACCTGTCCGTGATCGCCGGGCTCGCCGACGAGGTGTGCGTGATGTATGCGGGGCGCTTCGTGGAGTCCGGGCTGGTCGCCGACGTCCTGGACAGGCCCCTGCACCCCTACAGCCGCGGCCTCATCGACTCCGTCCCGAGTCGCAACGAGCGCGGGCGACCGCTGCGGCAGATTCCGGGCATGACCCCCTCCCTGCTTTCATTGCCGCCGGGGTGCCCGTTCCGCGAGCGCTGCGCATCCGCAACTGCCGAGTGCGGCGCCAGTCCCGCCACGACCGAGCCCTCGCCCGGCCGCCGGCTGCGCTGCTTCCATCCGGCGACATGAACATGGCCCTGCATGCCGGGATGACCGCGCCAACATTCGAGGCTGCCCTGGACCTGCACCGCCGGGGCGAACTCGACGCGGCGCAGGCGGCCTATCACGCGATACTGGCCGCACAGCCGCGGCATGCCGGGGCGCTCATGGGTCTCGGTCTCGTCGCCCATCACCGCGGCGATGCGCCCCTCGCGCTGGAGCTGCTGCAGGAAGCCAGGCAGCTTGCGCCGCGCGATCCCGCAGTCCTCAACAACCTCGGGCTCGCCCTGGCGGCAAGCGGGCGCGACGAGGAGGCCCTTTCGACCTGGCGGCGCGTGCTGACCATCGCGCCGCGCTTCGCCGACGCCCTGGTGAACCTCGCCAATGCCGACGCGCGCGCGGGCCGGAGCGACAGCGCAATCCAGCGCTATCGCGCGGCTCTCGCCGCCGATTCCCGATCGGTGGCCGCCGCCGCGAACCTCGGCGGCCTGCTGGTGGCGCGTCGCGCCTTCAGCGAGGCCGTGCGCTGGCTGGAGTACGCCGCTGCCCTCCAGCCCGGCAACGCCGACGTCCTCGTCAATCTTGGCCGGGCCTATTCGGAATGCGGGCACGCGACCCGGGCGCGCAGCGCCTTCGAGGCGGCCGTGCGCGCGCGCCCCGGTGATGGCGCCGCCACCGCCAACCTGCTCATGGCCCTGCACTATTGCGACGATGTCGACGCCGCGCAGGTTGCCGACACGCATCGTGCGTGGGCCGGGACGGTCGAGCCGAATGGCGCGCTTGCGCGACCGGCGATCGCCGCCGGAAGGCCGCGCCGCTTTCGCACCGGACTCCTGTCCGGGGACTTCAACGACCACGCGGTCATGCGCTTCCTTGCGCCATTGCTCGAACGGCACGACCCGGCCCGGGACGAGCTGCGTTGCTACTACACCGGCCGGCGCGAGGACGACTACACGGCCCGTGCCCGGGACTGGGCCGACGCGTTCGTCTGCGTCGCGGATCTCGCGGACGCCGAGCTGGCCCGCCGCCTGCAGGACGACGATCTCGATGTCCTCGTCGACCTCTCGGGACACAGCGCGGGCGGCCGGCCCCGCGTCCTCGCGATGCGGCCGGCCCCTCTGCAGGCCACCTGGCTCGGCTACCTGGACACCACGGGCCTCGCCTCGGTCGACTTCCGCATCACCGACGCCGTCGCCGATCCGCCCGGGCTCACGGAAAGCCTGCACACGGAGAGGCTCTGGCGCCTGGCGGCGATGTGGTGCTACCGGCCGCGCGGCGATGCGCCTGCCTGTGCGGCCGCGCCCTCGCAGCGCGCGCCAGGGATCACGTTCGGGTCGACCAACAATCCGGCCAAGCTTTCGCAGGCCACGCTCGCGCTCTGGGCCGAGGTGCTCGATCGCGTTCCGGGAGGCCGACTCGTCGTGCACGCGCATGACGATCCCCTGTGCCGGGAGCGGATCGCCAATGCGTTTGCCGCCCGGGCCATTGCACCCGGGCGCGTGTCGTACTTCGGCCGCGAGAGCGCGGCCGACTACCTGCGCCGCTACGCGGCGATCGATATCCTGCTCGACACGACGCCCTACAGCGGCGGCACGACGACCTGCGATGCCCTGTGGATGGGGGTGCCCGTCGTCACGCTCGCGGGGAACCGCCCTTTCTCGCGCACCAGCGCCTCCGTCCTGCATGCCGCGGGACTTCCGGAGTGGGTCGCCGCGGACCATGCCGGTTACGTGCGCATCGCTTGCGCCCTCGCGGCCGACGTGCCGGCACTCGCCACGTGGCGCAGCAGCCTGCGTGCCAAGGTCGCGGCTTCGCGGCTGTGCGACGAACGCGCGATGGCCGGGGAGTTCTCGGCCTCCCTGCGCTCGCTGTGGACCGCTGCCGGCCTTCCGCCCCGAGGGGCCGCATGAGCCAACGCGCCGACGCGGCTGCACCTCTCCTGGAGTTGCGCGGCATTTCCAAGCGCTTCTCCTCGCGCGTGGACCTGGCGTCGCGCATCGCTGCGCGCCTGGGAGCGGGCGTGCGCGAGCAGACCGTGCACGCGCTCGACCGCGTCGATCTCGCGGTGGCGCCGGGCGAGGTGGTGGGGCTCGTCGGCGAGTCGGGATGCGGCAAGTCGACCCTGGGTCGCATCGTGGCACGCATCCTCGAGCCCACCGCTGGCGAGCGCCGCTGGAAGGGTCACGACTACTCGCATTACGAGAACCCGGCCGCCCGCGAAGAACGCCTGGCGATCCAGATGATCTTCCAGGATCCCTTTGCGTCCCTGAACCCGCGCCTGCGGATCGTGGACGTGATCGGGGAAGCCCCCGTGGTGCACGGCCTGGTGCCCCCTGCGGAGCGCGAGTCCTATGTCGCCGAGGTCATGCAGCGGGTCGGGCTCGACGCAAGCCTGGCGCGGCGGTTTCCGCACCAGTTTTCCGGCGGGCAGCGCAGTCGCATCGGCATCGCCCGCGCGCTCGCCGTGAAGCCGCAGTTTCTCGTCTGCGACGAGGCGGTCGCGGCCCTGGACGTCTCGATCCAGGCGCAGGTCCTGAACCTGTTCATCCGGCTGCGCGAGGAGTTCGGGCTGACCTACCTGTTCATCAGCCACGATCTCGGCGTCGTGCGCCATCTCTCCGACCGGGTCGTGATCATGTACCTCGGGCGGATCGTGGAGTCGGCGCCTTCCGACGAGGTATTCGCGCGGCCCAACCATCCCTATACCAGGGCGCTGCTGGCCGAAATCCCGAGGCTCGAGGCAACGAAGCGGGCCTATGTTCCCATCAAGGGCGAGATTCCCTCGCCGCTCGATCCTCCGTCCGGGTGCCATTTCCATCCGCGCTGCCCGCATGCGACCCCGCGCTGCCAGGCGGAGGCGCCACAGCTGCGGGAAGTCGCTCCCCGCCACCATTCCGCATGCCACCTCAACGACACGCCATGAAACATCAACACGCCTACGACCTCTTCGAACCCACCGGCGCCCGTGTGGCCGTGGTCCTCGATTCCCCCCACAGCGGCACCACGTACCCCGAGGACTTCCGACCCGGCGTTCCGCTGGCAGCCTTGCGCCAGGCCGAGGACGCCTTCGTCGACGAGCTCTATGCCTGCGGCCCGCACCATGGCGCAGTCCTCATCGCCGCGAGGTTTCCGCGCTCCTACATCGACCCGAACCGGTCGCTCCTCGACATCGACACCACGCTCCTGGACGCTCCGTGGCCCGGTCCCGCCGTTGCCACCCGCAAGACCGGGCTCGGGATCGGGCTCGTCTGGCGCGTGCTGGACACGGGTGAACCGATCTATGCAAGAAAGCTGTCCGTCCCGGAACTGCGGCGCCGCATCACGGATTTTCACCAGCCGTACCAGAAGGCGGTCAAGGACGCGCTGGATGCCACGCATGCGCACTTCGGCAGCGTCTGGCACCTGAACTGCCACTCGATGCCCGCCGTGAGCAGCGCGATTTCGGAGGAGGGGCCGGGAAAGCCGCGCCCCGACTTCGTCCTCGGCGACCGCGATGGAACGACTTGCGAGGCCGGCTTCACCGCTTTCGTCGCAACACAGCTTTCCGGCATGGGCTACGACGTGAAGGTGAACGACCCCTACAAGGGCGTCGAGCTGGTGCGCGCGTTCTCCGACCCCGCGGCGGGACGGCACAGCCTGCAGATCGAGGTGAACCGGCGGCTGTACATGGACGAGCGCAGCCGCGAGAAGACGCCCGGCTTCGCCCGGCTCGCGCGCGACCTCGAGAGGCTGGTGAAAGCCGTCTGCGATTACGCAGCGCAGCGCGGCTCGCACCGCTGCGAGGAGGGCCATCATCGCGATCACGGGCACGAGCACTGCGGTCATGACCATGATCACGACCACCATCATGGCCACGGTCACGGGCATGATCACGCGCACCACCACTCTCCGGGAAAGAAGGGAAGCTCCACACCATGACACGCATCGCCATCGAACTCGCCGCCCCGGTCATCGACGGCCACCGCCGGTCGTCCACCGGCGTGGACTTCGTGCATTCCTTCGAGAGCGGGCTCCCGGGTCCGCACGTCATGGTGAATGCGGTCACCCACGGCAACGAGATCTGCGGTGCGCTTGTGGTGGACCGCCTGCTCAGGATGGGGCTGCGTCCCACGCGCGGAACGCTCACGCTTTCCTTCGCCAACATAGAGGCGTTTTCCCGCTTCGACCCCAAGCGCCCCTATGCGACGCGTTTCATCGACGAGGACTTCAATCGCGTCTGGAACCCGGAGACGCTCGACGGGCCGCGCGACAGCACGGAGCTGCGCCGCGCGCGCGCGCTGCGGCCTTTCGTCGAGGCGGCCGACTACCTGCTCGACATCCACTCCATGCTCGAGCCGAGCCCCCCGGTGATGATCTGCGGACCGCTCGACAAGGGCATCCGCTTCGCCTTCGACATCGGCATCCCGAGGGACGTCGTGTGCGACGAGGGCCATGCCAATGGCACGCGCATGCGCGATTGCGGCGGTTTCGGCGATCCGGCGAGCCCGAGGAACGCGCTGCTGGTGGAGTGCGGGCAGCATTGGGAGCGTGCTGCCGAGCACGTGGCCTGGCAGACGACCTGGCGGTTCCTGAAACGGGTTGGCGTCGTGGACGATGGGCTGGCTGCCCGCGAGATCGTCCCCGAGGCACCCCCGCAGCGCCTCGTTCGCGTCACCGAAGCGGTCGTCGCGCATACGGCGGAGTTCCGTTTCGCGCGCGAGTTCTCGGGAATGGAAGTGGTGCCGCGCGAGGGAGACGTGATCGCCTATGACGGCGCGGAGGTGGTACGGGCCCCCTACGACAACTGCGTGCTGGTGATGCCGGTGCCCAACAACATCAAGACGGGGCTCACCGCAGTGCGGCTCGGCAGGCTCGACGCGCGGTAAGGCCTTTCAGGTGCCCGGATCCTCGCCGCGCGAGGAGGGCCTGATGCCGAGTTGCTTCAGCTTGCGGTAGAGGTGGGTGCGCTCGAGTCCGACGCGGTCGGCCACGCGCGACATGTTTCCCTCCTCCCGGCGGATGTGGTGCAGGAAGTACTGGCGCTCGAACTGCTCGCGCGCATCGCGCAGGGGCATGTCGAGCGAGACTCCGACTTCCGCAGGCGGCTGCTCCCTGGGCAGGAGGGAGAACTCCCGGGCGACGCGGGCCACATCCTCGCCGCTGATCTCGGCGGCCAGCGACGTCAACGCGAGCGTCTTCACCGCGTTCTGCAGCACCGGGAGGTTGCCATGCCAGTCGAGGTTGCGCAGCGCGTTCTGCGCGCCCACCGTGAGCACCTTGAGAGGAACCTCGTTGGCGTCCACGAGCGTGGTGAGCAGGGTGGTGGCGAGCTCCGGAACATCCTCGGCGTGCTCCGATATGGACGGCACGCGAATCGTGAGCCCCGCGAGCTGGTGGTAAAGCGCCGCGTCGAAGCCTCCCTCTTCGGCCATGCGCGCAATCGGTGTCGCCGCGGCACAGACCAGGCGGACATTGAACTTCTCCAGCTTCGCCGCAAGCTGGGCGAGCCCCTTCTGTTCCGCCTTGCCGAGCGTGCCGAGCTCCTGGATGAAAAGGGTTCCATCGCGTGCCTCGTTGAGGGGCCCGAAGGGGTTTGCCGCGAGCCACTCCGCCTCCTCCGGGGCCACCCATGGCGTATTCGGCAGATGCAGGTGCCGCGCCGCGACCTCGAAGCCGCAGCCGGGTTCTCCGACCAGCAGCACCGGGGTGCGCAGCCGGCTCACCTGGTCCAGGCGCTGGCGCAGCTCGTGCACGATCCGCGCCTTGCCGAACTGCTGCAGCGTAAGTCCCGCGCGCGCGAGCACGCGGCCGCCCGCGAGCGCCTTGCCGACCGTGGCGAGAAGCTTGGGCAGGCTGATCGGCTTCTCGAGGAAGTCGAAGGCGCCGATCCTGGTTGCCTCCACGGCCGAGTCGATCGTCCCGTGCCCTGACATCATCACCACCGGCATCGTGAGCAGCCCCGAGCCGGCCCATTCCTTGAGAAGAGTGATGCCGTCGGTGTCCGGCATCCAGATGTCGAGGAGCACCAGGTCCGGCCGCATTTCCTTGCGCAGGTTGCGTGCGGTCTGGGCGTTCTCGGCGAGACGCACCCCGTAGCCCTCGTCGCGGAGGATCTCGAACAGCAGTTCGCGGATGCCGACCTCGTCATCCACGACCAGGATCTGGTTGGCGGACATGGGCGGGCTGCGGCCCTAGGCCGCCTTGCGCAGGGGCAGGACGATGCTCACGTGGGCGCCGTGGGGCAACACGTTCTCGACCATGATCTGGCCATGGTGCTCCTCGACGATCTTCTTCACGATCGCGAGGCCGAGGCCGGTGCCCTTGGGCTTGGTGGTGACATAGGGCTCGAATATCCGCCCGATGATGGTTTCCGCGATGCCGGCGCCGTTGTCGCGCACGGACAGGCGGATTCCCTCCTCGGCCAGCGCCGAGGAAACGACGATGCGCGGCATTTCCGCACCGGCGAGCGCGTCCATCGCGTTCTGGATGAGGTTATGCAGCACCTGCCGCAGCAGGGCGCCATCGGCCGCGACGTTGGGCAGGTTCTCCGCAAGGTGCGGCTCGATGGGCACCCCCATCGACTCGTAGAGCACGAGCACTTCACGCACCAGGTCGTTCAGCGAAACCTGCTCCGCCGTCATGCGCGAGGCGCGCGCGTACTGGCTGAAGTCGTCCACCATGCCCTTGAGAGCGGTGACCTGGTTCACGATCGTGCCGGTGGCGCGCTTAAGGACATCGGCGTCCTGGTCGTGGAGCTTCTGCTGCAGCTTGTGCTGCAGGCGCTCCGCGGAGAGCTGGATCGGCGTGAGCGGATTCTTGATCTCGTGCGCGAGGCGGCGCGCCACCTCACCCCAAGCCGCGTCCCGCTGCGCCTGGGCAAGATGGGTGATGTCATCGAAAACGACCACGTAGCCGGTGTCGCCGCGCGTGGTGAGGCGCGTGCCGCGCACCAGCAGCGTGCGTGCGCCATCGAGGCGGCGGTACTCGAGCTGCTGCTCCCACTGGCGGCTGGCCGCCGAGGAGAAATGCTTCAGGACCACTTCCGCGAACGGCGAAACCGATCCGACGTGTGTGGTCCAGTCGGGCAGCTTGAGCCCGTGGAACGCGCCGGCCTGGACGCCGAGTATCTCGTAGGCCGTCGCGTTCACCGTCTTCAGGTAGAAGCGCTCGTCGAAGGTGAGCACGCCGGAAGTGAGGTTCGACAGGATGCTCTCGAGGTAGGTCTTGGCGTTCTCGAGCTGCTGCTGGTTTCTTTCCATGGCCTCGGTCGCGTCCGCGATCTGCCGGGTCATGGTGTTGAAGGACTGGGTGAGGACGCCGAACTCGTCGCGGCTGCGCACCGGGTTCAGGCGCGAGTAGTCGCCCTTGGCGATGGCGCGCGTCGCCTCCGCCAGGGCCGAAAGCGGCGCCGAAAGCCGCTCCGAAAGCACGAAGGCAAGCGCGATCGAGGAGAACAGCGTGAGCAGCATCGCCAGCGTGAGCGTCAGGCCGAAGATGCGCTTGAGCCCGACGCGTGCGAGCGTGAGTTCCTGATAGTCGCGCCAGCCCTGGTCGACGACGCGCGCGTCCTGGGCAACCGCGGTCGGCACGCGATGCAGCACCTGCAGGATGCGGATGTCCTCGGCGATCGTGAGCACGTTGACGGGCACGATCACGCGCAGGTAGAGGCCGCGCTCGGGGATCGACTCGATGGTGCGCACCGGCTGCTGGGCGCGAACCTGGCGCAGCACGTTGGGGCCGGGCAGGTCGGGCTGCAGCGACATGGTGTCGGTGCCGGCAAAGGCGATGACCTTGCCGCGCTGGTTGAGAAGCGTGGCTTCCTCGACGCCGTACTGTTCGCGCAACCTGCTGAGGGTGGCCGGCTCCACCGCCTGCACGGAGGCGAGCGATTGCGCCATCCCGTCGGCCTTCTGTCCCAGTTCCCGCAGCGAGTTGTCGAGCGAGCTGCGCGCGAGATTCAGGCCGCCTTCGAGCGCCTTGTCCATGCGCACATCGAACCAGGACTCGATCGAGCTCTGCAGGAACTGGAACGAGATCGCGTACACCAGCCCACCCGGCACGAGGGCCATGAGAGCGAACACGACCATGAGCCGCAGCGTGAGCTTGGAGCCGAACACCCGTTCCTTGAGCTTGCGCCGCAGCACCAGCAGCTGATAGCCGATGAGCAGCATCAGGCCCAGCGAGAGGAGCCCGCCCAGCCCGAGCAGGGCGGGATAGTTCTGCGTGAAAAGGGTGGTGTTCGACGAGGCCTGTGACATCAGGTAGACGAGGCCTGCGCCCGTCACCACGCACAGGAAAATCAACGGCCTCATGGATTGACGGTCCACCGATACCAATCCGAGGCGAGGTTCCAGTCGCGCGAGGCGACCGCATTGAGTTGGAAGGGTTTGGGCAGCTGCGCGGTGTCGAGTCGCATGCGGATGGCGGCCTGGTAGCCGCCCTCCTTGCGCAGGGCTCCCTTTTCCGCCACCGGCCAGCCGCGTACCCGCGACAACGCCAGCACGACATCATCGAAACGGCGGAAATTCTGGTAGGCACTTCCCACGGACAGCCGGTACTGGCGCAGGAGCGGGGTGTAGGTGATCTTGTAGGTCTGCGAGAGCTGCACCGGCTTCTCGTCGAACCAGTACCAGCGCGGTTTCGAGAGCTCGAACTCGACGACGAAGTAGAGTGCGACGCCGCGGTTCACCGCTTCCTCGAGGCGCGGACTGAACTGGATGTCGAACTCCGCATCGAGCCGGTAGCCGTCGTCGCCGGATTCGACTTTCGCGACGACCGGCACGATGCCTTCCGCGCGTGCGGGAGGGGTGTAGGCCAGAAGCGCAAGCACGAACGCCCCCAAAGCGAGAAGCCAGTGCGGCCTAGCGCTTTTCGAGAAGGGCATAGTAGAAGCCATCGTGATCGTCGTCGGGCTGGACCCGGCCGCCCGCGGGGGCGTCCGGCTGGAAACATGCCACGCGTGCCTCGGGCTGCCTGGCAAGAAAAGCGTCCACCGTGGATTCGTTTTCTTCGCGGAAGACCGAGC
>CAZOIB010000027.1:0-2629 GCA_964579785.1 uncultured Lysobacter sp.
CCCATGCCCTCGGCGATCTGCGCCAGGTTCTTGAGCGTCACGCCCTTGAGCGAGGGCGAGAGGCGCACGCGCATCGCCGAAAGGTCGGTGAGGTAGCCGTGGTGGGAGGCCACCATCGCCAGACAGGCGATGCCGCACTCCGGGGCCTCGCTCTGCAGGATCACCGGCACGCGGCGGCTGAAGATCCCGGTCATTACATGCGCCCCCGCAGTTGCAGCACCGGTTCGAAGAGCCATTCCAGCAGGGTCCGGCGCTCCAGGAGGATGTCCGCGTTCACCAGCATGCCGGGGCGCAGCGGGATCTCGTTGCCGAGTGCCGCGACGCTCTGGCGCTCCAGCTTCACGTCGACACGGTAGACGGGTTCCTTCACGGTCAACGGCCCGATCCTGTCGCCGGGGGACCAGACGTTGCGGCCGATCTCGGCCACGACCCCGTGGTACTGCCCGAAGCGCTCGTGGGGGAAGGCCTCGTAGCGCAGCACCACCTGCTGCCCCTTGGTGACGAAGCCGATGGCGCGCGAGGGAACGAGCAGTTCCACGTGCAGGCCGCTGCCCTTGGGAAGCATCGTGGCGAGCGGCGTGTCGGCCGGGACCGACTGCCCCTTCGCCACCGCGATGTTGGTCACCGTGCCGCTCACCGGCGCCCTGATCACCGTTTCGCGCCGGGCTTCGGCGCTGGCCAGGCCTTCCTGGATTTCCGAGAGCTGCCGCGAGACCTGGTCCACCTGGCCGCGCGAACGCAGCTGGATCGAGGGCTCCTCCATCTTCGCCGCGGAGAGATCGCGATCCACCTGCAGGCGCGTGCGGCGCAGGGCCTGCAGCTTGATTTCCTGCTCGGTCACCTCGTCCATCTTCTGCCTGGCGACGAGGTCGGAAACGAACTTCTCGCTGGCGAGCTGCTGGAAGCGCGTGGCCTGCTCGCGGGCGCTCTTCACGCGCGTCTCCTGCAGCTTGATCTCGCGGTCGGCCTGCGCGAGTTCACCCTCGAGGTCCTTCACGCGCTTCCGCACCTGCGCGGCCTGCTGCTCGCCCAGCTCCTTCACCTGGCGCTGCTCCCTTTCGAGGAGGACCTTGCGGCTGGCGAGCTCTGTGCTGGAGGTCTCCGAGGTCGAGCGGTCGTAGGTGATGCGGGCGATGGGAGCGCCGGCCTGCACCTCGTCGCCTTCCTTGATGAGGAGGTCGGAGACGCGGCCGGCATCGGGGATCAGGACGCGGGCCGCCCCGACGTCCAGCGCCAGGTGGCCTTCCACCCGCTCGCGCCGCGTGTATTCCCCCCAGACAGCCACGCCAAGGAGCAGCAGGGCGATGGATGCGGCAAGGAGTGTATAGACCCAGTAGGCGACCGGCCGGGCCAGCGTCGTCTCGCCCAGGTACTTCTCGCGCTGGGCATCGATGGCTTCCTGCCGGAAGAGGTTGCGGCTCACCGTTTGCGCTCCGTGGCCAGTGCGGACCGGAGCTTGTCGTCGTGGGGGCGGGGCATGAGCGTCGGATTGTAAGCCATCCTCTTTGTTGTACCCGGTTCATGTACCGGGTTCATGTACCGGGTACAAATTGGCGGGGGCTTGCGGGCGGCGATGCATAGGTGATAATGTTTTCACCATGCTGGAACTCACCACCCGCCAGGCCGAAATTCTCGACTTCATCCGCCGCCACCTCGCGGAGGAAGGGCGTCCGCCGACGCGGCCGGAGCTGGCCCGTGCCTTCGACCTCCATTCCACCAACGGGGTGCAGAAGCACCTTCTCGCGCTGGCGGCCAAGGGCGCCATCGCCCTCGTTCCCAATGCCGCCCGCGGCATCCGCTTGCTCGAGGATGCCGGCCTTCCCCTGGTGGGCAGCGTGGCTGCCGGCAGCCCCGTGCTCGCCATCGAGAACGTGCTGGGCCGCTACCCGGTGGATCCCTCGCTCTTCAATCCGCGCGCCGATTACCTGCTGCAGGTGCGTGGCCTGAGCATGCGCGACGAAGGCATCCTCGACGGCGACTGGCTCGTGGTCCACCGCACGCGGGAAGCCAAAAGCGGCCAGCTGGTGGTCGCCCGCCTCGGCAACGACGTCACCGTGAAGCGCCTGAAGCTGCGCGGCGCGGCGGCCGAGTTGATCCCCGCCAACCCGGATTTCGAGACGCTCCACCTCGACCTGCGCCGCGAGACGCTCGAGATCGAAGGCATCGCCGTGGGCGTCATCCGCAACCTCTCGGCCGCGCTGCCCCAGCCACGCGCCAGGCGCCAGCCCCGTTCATGAATGCCATCGTCGATCCTGCCAAGCTCCCCGGCGTCTGGCGCGCGGGGGAGATCGACCGGGCCGTGCCCGCCGGCATTCCCACGGGCCATGCGCCCCTCGATGCGCAGCTGCCCGGCGGCGGCTGGCCGCGCGGCACGCTGATGGAAATCCTGCACGACGGCTCCGGCCTGGGTGAAGTCTCGCTCGTCTTCGGCGCCCTCAAGGCCGTCGCTGACGAAGGCAGGGCCATCGCGTGGATCAACCCGCCTCATCTTCCCTACGCGCCTGCGCTGGCTTCGGCCGGCGTGGCGCTCGACGCTTGCCTGGTGGTCCGCCCTGCCGCGGCCGAGGATGCGCTCTGGTCTGCCGACCTGGTGGTGCGCTCGGGCGCGTGCGGGGCGGCTCTTTTGTGG
>CAZOIB010000028.1:0-8994 GCA_964579785.1 uncultured Lysobacter sp.
GGCAGCCTGGAATTCATCGGCGAGGACCTGATCGACCACACGCCGCGCGACGAGACGGTGCGCGTGAAGCTGGGCTCCGCCTTCGACGTCGTCGGCGAGAGGAAGCAGCTCGACTACCGCGTGGACACCTCGGCGAAGTGGATCGAGGAGGAAATCGAGTTGCGCGTACGCAACCAGAAGCCCGACGAGGCGGTGACGGTCATCGTGCGGGAAAACCTCTACCGCTGGACGAACTGGTCGATCCAGAGGAAGTCGCACGAGTTCGAGAAGCAGGATGCGCGCACCGTGCACTTCCCGGTCCGCATCGCGCCGAAGGGCGAGGCCGTGGTGCGTTACTCGGTGCGCTATTCCTGGTGAGGGGCATCCTCCCGCACCGCGACTCCCGAGGGCACCGCGACAAGAAAAAAAGGGGCGGCTCGCGCCGCCCCTCTTCACTTGCCGCCGTGCGCAGCCTCAGGACTTCTTTGCGGGACCCTTGTCCGCAGGCTTTGCGGGGGCCGCGGGTGCGCCGGCCTTGGCAGGCGCGGGCGGTGCTGCCGCGGCGATCGGAGTGGGCTTCGGAACGGGCTTGCCCGCCTTCTTCATGTTGCCCTGGTAGTTCTTGACGGCGTTTTCCTGCGCGGCAGCCATTGCGGCCTTGGCCTTTTCGGCCGCCTCGGCGTCGGACTTCTTCTTGGCCTCGGCCTTGGCCGGGTCCATCGGCGGCGCCGGCGGCAGCTTTGCCTGCGCGGTGAGCGCGAAGCCGAGTGCGGCGGCAAAGGCCAGCGAGATCAGTTTCGTCTTCATGGTCAGTCTCCCGTGGCCGGTTGCGCGGTGCCCGCGACGGCTTTCTCGGGGCGCTTGCCCGCCTTCACTTCCTCGTACCAGTACTGGTGATGCTCCCTGGCCCAGGTCTCGTCGACCAGCCCGGTCTTCATCGCGTCGAGCGCGTGATCCATGCCGACGGTGCCGAGGTAGATGTGGCCCGTGGCCATGGCCATCGCGAGGATGGCGCAGCCGCCGTGGATCAGGTTCGCGAGCTGCATCGCCTCGCGGCCCTGGTTCCAGTTCGGGAAGTTGAGGATGAGGCCGGTCACGCTGATGACCGTGCACAGCCCCACCACGAGCAGCCAGAAGAGCGCCTTCTCGCCGGCGTTGAACTTGCCCGCGGGCACGTGCTCGCCCGAAAGCATGCCGCCGAACTTGCCCAGCCACTGCCCGTCGTAGGACTTCCAGAAGTTGTCCTTGATGTAGAGCGTGATGAAGATCACCAGGGCGAAGATGAACAGCGGGCCCACGAAGTTGTGCAGGTTCTTCGAGAGGACCGTGAGGGAGGCGAAGGCCGCATGTCCCACGATCGGCAGGATGACGTGCTTGCCGAAGAGGATCACGATGCCGGTGAGCGCCAGCACGACGAACGAAAGTCCCATCGTCCAGTGCGCCACCCTCTCCACGCTCGAGAAGCGCTCGATCAGGCGACCGGTCAGCGGGTCGTGGGTCCTGATCGGCCCCTTGGCGAGGTAGAAAAGCACGAGGATCACCAGCGGGATCACGAGGATGATGCCGCCGAAGAACGTGATCGGCCCGTTGCGCAGCTTCCTCCACTCGTGGCCCGCGCCCTGGATGAGCACGTTGGTCTCGCGGCCGGGGACGGAGGCGTACTGCGCCTTCGTGCTGACGTCATTCCAGGCGGGTGGCTTGTTCCAGTCCGGCGCGGGGGCCGCGGCCGGCGCGGGAGCCGGTGCAGTGGCGGCGGGCGGCTGTGCGGCGGGGGCCGCCGGCTGTTGCGCGAAGATCGTGGCGGGAAGCCACGCAGCCACTGCCACGACGAGCGCGCCGATGCTTCTGGCGATTCTGGTAGTCATTGTCGTCTCTCCGTTCTATTTCTTCTCGGCCATCGCACGGCGGTAGTCGTTCTGGTTGTCGGCGCGGGCAGCGAGCGACTGCTCCCATTTCGCCTTGTCGCCCTTGAACTGGTCGCCGGCATAGGGCTTGGCGTCTTCCTTGCCTGCATACGACTTGCCGGGTTCCTGCGCGACTTCCGTGCATCCGGTGAAGAGCGCGGCTGCCGCGAGGGCGGCCGCGAGCGTGGTGAGCTTCTTCATGCCTTTGCTCCCGGTTGATCGGCGAGCTTGCCGCTGCCGCCGTAAGCCATGGACCAGCCCCAGATCTCCTCGCCCTTGCCGCGCGTCACGACACGGAACTTGTAGATCTTCGTCAGCACGTCGGCATCGCCGGCGAGCAGCGCCTTGGTGGAGCACATTTCCGCGCATGCCGGGAGCTTGCCCTCGGCGAGGCGGTTGCGGCCGTACTTGCGGTACTCCTCGGCGGAGTTGTTGTCCTCCGGACCGCCGGCGCAGAAGGTGCACTTGTCCATCTTGCCGCGCAGGCCGAAGGCGCCGGCCTGCGGGAACTGCGGCGCGCCGAACGGGCAGGCGTAGAAGCAGTAGCCGCAACCGATGCACAGGTCCTTGTCATGCAGGACCACGCCCTCTTCCGTCTTGTAGAAGCAGTCCACCGGGCAGACCGCCATGCACGGCGCGTCGGTGCAGTGCATGCACGCCACCGAGATGGAGCGCTCGCCGGGCTTGCCGTCGTTCACCGTCACCAGGCGCCGGCGGTTCACGCCCCACGGCACCTCGTGCTCGCTCTTGCACGCCGTCACGCAGCCGTTGCACTCGATGCAGCGCTCGGCATCACAGATGAATTTCATTCTGGCCATAGTGTTTTCTCCTTCGTATCCGTGGCGAGCTTCAGGCGCGCTCGATCTGGCACAGGGTGGTCTTGGTCTCCTGCATCATCGTCACCGAGTCGTAGCCGTAGGTGGTGGCCGTGTTAACGGCCTCGCCGCGCACGATCGGTGCGGCGCCCTCCGGGTACTTGTCGAGCAGGTCCTTGCCCTGCCACCAGCCCGCGAAGTGGAACGGGATGAACGAGACGCCGGGGCCGACCCGCTCCGTCACCAGCGCGCGCACCTTGATGCGCGCCCCGGTGGGCGAGCTCACCCACACGTAGTCCCAGTACTTGACGCCGCGCGACTCCGCATCCTTCGGGTTGATCTCCACGAAGTTCTCCTGCTGCAGCTCGGCGAGCCACGGGTTGGAGCGCGTCTCCTCGCCGCCGCCCTCGTACTCCACCAGGCGGCCGGAGGTGAGCACGATCGGGTACTTCTCGTGCACCTTGTCGTTGACCGCCTTCTGCTGCGCGGTCTTGTACAGGGTCGGCAGCCGCCAGAACGCCTTCTTGTCGTCGTGCGTCGGGTACTTGGCGACCAGGTCGGGGCGGTTGGAATAGATCGGCTCGCGGTGCAGGGGGATCGCATCCGGGAAGTTCCACACCACGGCGCGCGCCTTGGCGTTGCCGAACGGATGGCAGCCGTGGTTCTTGAGCACCACGCGCTGGATGCCGCCGGAGAGGTCGTTCTTCCAGTTCTTGCCCTCGGCCTCCTTCTGCTCTTCCGGCGTGAGTTCGCTCCACCAGCCCAGCTTCTTCAGCAGCACGTGGTCGAACTCCGGGTAGCCCGTGGTGATGTCGGCACCCTTGGAGTGCGAGCCGTCCTCGGCCAGCAGCGACACGCCGTCGCGCAAGATGCCGAAATTGGCGCGGAAGTTGCCACCGCCGTCCATCACGTGCTTGGAGGTGTCGTAGAGGTTGGGCGATCCCGGGTGCTTGAGTTCCGCGTTTCCGTAGCAGGGCCACGGCAGGCCGAAGTAGTCGCCGTTCAGGTCGTAGCCGGTTTCCTTGTCGATTACCGACGTCGTGCAGCGCAGCGTCTTCGGGTCGAAGGCGTCCATGTGCCGCATGTGCGCCTTGAGCCGTTCGGGAGACTGGCCCGTGTAACCGATGGTCCAGGTGCCGCGGTTGATCTCGCGCAGGATGTCTTCGATCAACGGCTCGTCCCAGCCGCTCTTGTCCTTCACCAGCTTGATGTTCTTCACGAATTCCTTCTCGAAGCCGAACTTCTTCGCGAAGGCGTACATGATGGTGTGGTCGGGCTTGGACTCGAAGAGCGGCTCGACGACCTTCTCGCGCCACTGGATCGAGCGGTTCGACGCCGTGGCCGACCCGGAGGTCTCGAACTGCGTGGCGGCCGGCAGGAGGTAGACGCCTTCCTTGCGGTCGGGCATCACGGCGGATGCGGACGGGTACGGGTCGACGATCACCATCAGGTCGACCTTTTCCATCGCCGCCTTCATCTCCACGCCGCGCGTCTGCGAGTTGGGCGCGTGGCCCCAGTAGACGACCGCACGCAGGTTGGAATCCTGGTCGATCATCTCGTTCTTCTCCGTCACGCCGTCGATCCAGCGCGAGAGCGTCATGCCCGGCTTTTCCATCATCGCCTGGGAGGCGAAGCGCGACTTCATCCAGTCGTATTCCACGCCCCAGACGCGGCACCAGTGCTTCCAGGAACCGGCGACGATGCCGTAGTAGCCCGGCAGGGAGTCGGGGTTGGGGCCGACGTCGGTGGCACCCTGCACGTTGTCGTGGCCGCGGTATATGTTGGTGCCGCCGCCGGAAACGCCGACGTTACCCAGCGCCAGCTGCAGGATGCAGCTCGCGCGCACCATGGCGTTGCCGATGGAGTGCTGCGTCTGCCCCATGCACCACACCACCGTGGAGGGACGGTTCTTGGCCATGGTCTCCGCGGCGCGGTAGACCTCGGCCTCGGGCACGCCGCAGGCCTCCTGGACCTTGTCCGGCGTCCACTTCTTCAGCACCTCCTCGCGCACCTTGTCCATGCCGAAGACGCGGTCGTTCAGGTACTTCTTGTCTTCCCACTCGTTCTTGAAGATGTGGTACAGCATGCCGAAGAGGAGCGGCACGTCGGTGCCGGAGCGGAAGCGGATGTACTGGTCCGCCTTGGACGCCGTGCGCGTGAAGCGCGGGTCGGCCACGATCATCTTCGAGCCGGTTTCCTTGGCGTGCAGGCAGTGCAGCATGGAGACCGGGTGGGCCTCGGCCGCGTTCGACCCGATGAAGAACATCGCCTTCGAATTCATCAGGTCGTTGTAGGAGTTGGTCATCGCGCCATAGCCCCAGGTGTTGGCCACGCCCGCGACCGTCGTCGAGTGGCAGATGCGCGCCTGGTGGTCCATGTTGTTCGTGCCGAACATCGACACGAACTTGCGGAACATGTAGGCCTGCTCGTTGTTGTGCTTCGACGAGCCCAGCCAGAAAACCGCATCGGGGCCGCTTTCCTTGCGGATCGCGAGCAGCTTGTCGCCGATCTCGTTGATCGCCTGTTCCCAGGTGATCTTGCGGTACTTGCCGTCGACCAGCTTCATCGGCGACTTGAGGCGGTGCGAATGCTCGGTCATGCCGTGCTCGCGCACCGAGGCGCCCTTGGCGCAATGCGCGCCGAGGTTCAGGGGGGAGTCGAACACCGGCTCCTGGCGGACCCAGACGCCGTCCTGGACATGCGCGTCGACCGCGCAGCCGACGGAGCAGTGGGTGCAGACGGTGCGCTTCACCTCCACCTTGCCGCCCTTGGCGCCGGCAGCGGCATTGGCCTCGCCGATCATGTTGAGCGGCAGCTGGCTCGCGAACGCGGCAGCGCCGGCGGTGAGGCCGGTGCCCTTGAGGAACGAGCGACGATCGACCGTCTTCGCCCCGAGGGCGCCCATGGCACGGGTGAGCGGATTGGCGCGCTCGGCGCGACCTTCGGATTTGCGGTTGAGCAGCATGGCGGGCCTCCTCAGACTTGCGTGGTCTTGTAGTACTTCAGGATGTGTTCGGAGACGTGATAGCCCCGCGGCTTGTCGACGGCAGAGGCGGCTTCCCCGCCCGATGCGATCTTCTTGCCGGCCACGATGGCTGCGGCGGCGCCTGCGCCCCCGAGACTCGTGGCGAGCAGGAATTTCCTTCGGCTGTTCACTGTGTTCTGGTTGCTCATGTCACGCCTCCTGTTCATCTCAAGAAACTGCAGTTTCAACCCAGGTTGAACGACTCGTTTTCGATGCCGACGAACGCCTCGCCGACGGCGGCGACCCTGCGATAATAATTCGATTCCGGGGCCTCGCGCACGGCCGCGAGGAACCTGCCCACGCCCGGCTTGACGTGCGCCTCGTAGAAACGCTGCTGCTCGGCGAGGCTCGCCGCGTGCCTTCCGGCACCGCCCACCACCAGGATGCGCATCACGTCGAAGAGTCCCGCGTAGTGGTCTTCAGGGTCGGTGACGCCGACCGGCCGGCCGAGGCCCAGGGCAGCCAGGTCCGCGATGATGCGCACGCGCGGGTGATCGACGGCGGTCGCGCCCACGTGGTAGTAGCCCGAATAGCATGAGACTTTCGCCTTGCCCACGCCGACGAACAGCGTCTCGAATTCCTCGGCAGCCGCTTCCGGGTCCATGACCGCCGAAGCGGCAATGAGTTCGGACCAGGCCTTGGCGAGGACCTTGTCGCCGCCTTCGAGCGGCGCGGCCAAGGCCAGGGAGCGCAGGAGCTTCTCGTCCGGCGGGCGGGAAAAGAGCGCGCCGAGCAGCGCATAGAAATCGGCGCGCGCCGCCTCTTCTTCCGCGACCGGGCGGCGGACCTCCAAGGGAGAGAGGACTGTCTGCATGTTTCTTTCGGCTCGTTCCTCGATCACGGTCTAGAGCTTGAGCACCGACACTTCGTTCTTGTTCGCCATCATGTCCACGACGCGGCAGTCGGCGCACATCTGCAGGCGCTTCAGCGCCGCACCGTCGGCGAACATCGAATGCCCGGCGAGCCGGCCCAGCATGGCGTCGACCATCTGCTTGGTGCCGAACGGCTTGCCGCAGGAGACGCAGTGGAAAGGCTGCGTCTCGTGCAGGACCCGGGATTCGCGCGCGGGAGCGCCCAGCAGGAGCCGCGGCTCGAGGGTGATGGCATCCTCGGGGCAGGTGCGCTCGCACAGCCCGCATTGCACGCAGTTGCGCTCGAGGAAGCGCAGCATCGGCACGTCGGTGCCGTCCATGAGCGCGGATTCCGGACAGGCCCCGGCGCAGGCGAGGCACAGGGTGCACTTCTCCTTGTCCACGATCACCTGGCCGTACGGTGCGCCCGGTGCGAGCGCGATCTCGGTCACCGGCGTCGGCGCGTGCCTCGCGAGATGCTCGATCGCGAATTCGGCGGCCGTGCGCTTGTCGTCGGAGAGCGCGAAGGTGGCCGCGATCGCCGGGATGCCGGCCGGCGCCAGCGCTTCCAGCGTGGCAATGGCAGCCTGTGCATCGCCAGTCTCGAGCAGCGTGAAGTGGCGCCCGGTGTACCCGAGCGCGGAAACGATCGACTGCGCCAGGTCCATCTGCTCGCGCAGCGACCGGGAATATTCCGGCGCTTCCGACCCGGCCGCCAGCACGACCACCTGGCTTGCGCCCAGGGCGACCGCACCCAGCAGCATGTCGATGCCGATGCTCGCCACGTGCCAGGATTCGAGGGGAATCACGCGCGCGGGCAAGCCGCTGCCCGCCGCAGCCGCGCGCGCCAGCAGGTCGCGCCCGTCGATCCCGTTGTGGAAGAGGATGCAGGCGTCCCGGCCGCCCGCGTCGCGGTAGGCGCCGAGCAGCGCCTTCATCTGCCCGCCGCGATGCGAGACGCGCGGGAACTGGAAGCTCATCGCTCCGGAGGGGCACACGGACGCACAGGCGCCGCAGCCCATGCACAGGTGCGGATCGACCCTGACGTGGTCGCCATCGGCGGAGATCGCCTCGGTGGAACAGACCTCGATGCACTTGCTGCAGCCGTCGATTCCCGAACGTGAATGCGCGCAGAGGTTCTCGCGGTAGGCGAAGTAGCGCGGCTTCTCGAATTCCCCGACCGCGTCGGGCGCCTCGTCCAGGGCGAGCGCGAGGGACGCAGCATCGGTCACGCGCCAATAACCCTGGGGGGGCTGGTGATGGCCGAAGAGCGGCGGATCGGAAAAGTCGACCACGAGGTCGAAAACGGCACCGGCCGCCCCCGGCAGCGTGCGGGACTCGGCGTCACGGACTGCCGCGAGATCGGCGATCGTCACCGTGAAGCTACCGAGATAGCCCTGCAGCGAGGAAACCTTGCCCGCCCAGATGGGGAACGCGGTTCCCTCGAGATCCGCCCCGGCGAGGACAGCGGACTGCGCGGAGGGACGTGAAGTGAGCAGCAGCGTCACCGGCAGGGAACCGGCAAGCTCGACCGCGGCCGCCACGGCCTGTTCGTCGCCGCCGATGACGAGCGTGTTGCCCTTCGACGCGTAGGCCACGCTCGCGAGCGGCTCGGGAGGCGGCAAGCTTGCCAGCGATGCCAACGCGCGGATCTTGGGATCACATTGCAGCGACAGCGGCGTCCATCCCCGGCTTTCGATTTCGCCGAGGTTCGTCAGCAACGAATCCCGCGGTGCCGGCGCCGTGTGGATCACGGCTCCTTCCGCGTCGCGGTGCGAAGTCATGGGCTGCTGTTCGATAACCGGCAAGCGGGCTCGCCGGAACTCCTCTCAAGGGTTGAACTGCAGGGAGATAGGCGCCGCGTGGGGGCGGCGATTTCTCCTCTTCACCGACAACGCGAGTGTACAACACCTCCGCAGCGCCGATGTGCACCTTAAGGTGCAGATTCCCGTACTTCCGGTGGGGGAATTGTCCCGCCACCGGGATTGGTCTCGCCAGCGGGTTCGACGGCGGCAACCGGATCCGGAAGGCCCCCGGATTCTGCCTGCCGGGTATCCAGCGCATCGGGGGTCTGCGCAGGGGCTACTTCCGGGACCTCGCCGGCCTCCGCTTCCCTCGCCTCCGCGACATCCTGCGCCAGGGCCCGGCGGCGCTCGGCCTCCTCGCGGTCGCGGCCCGCGCGATCCCCCAGCCGGGAGAGCTGCTCGAGCTTGCCCATCCAGGACTCCGGAATCGGGTCGGGCTTGGAATAGTCGTCGACGTAGACGTCCATCATGTCCATGACGTTGAAGCGCGGGTCGCTGAACAGGGTCTTCAACGCCTGCCGGCGCACCCCGCCATCGACGTCGGCAGCCATGAACGGGGCGAAATCCGACTCCGGCGTCAGGGACTCCACGGCCGGCAGCGGGGGCTTCACCGCC
>CAZOIB010000029.1:0-1759 GCA_964579785.1 uncultured Lysobacter sp.
AGGCGCTCCGACCAGTCGCTGGGACGAAAGGCGCGCCCGGTCCGGGTGATGCCCTGGATGATGATCGCGGCGGGGCCGGTGGACATGGGTCGTGCCGCCGGGGTGTCCGGTGGCGGTCGGGAAGGGGAAGCGAGGGCGCCATTTTATCGTGCGGGGCTCCGCGCTGTTGCGGCACCCCCCGAATTTGCCGATAATCGTCCACTCCACATCCACACGGCGGCACTGGCCGCCGTGATCGTTTCTGCGAGGCGTTTATGACTGCCGCCCATCTCATGAAGACCTATTCGCCGCAACCCGTGGCTTTCGCGCGCGGGGAGGGGGCATGGCTGTGGGACACGGAGGGCCGCCGCTACCTCGATGCGCTCGCGGGCATTGCCGTGAGCGGACTCGGGCACGCCCACCCGGTGCTCACGCGCGCCATCGCGGAGCAGGCGGCCAGGTTGATCCACACGTCCAACCTCTTCCGCGTGGTGGAACAGGAGCGGCTTGCGGAGAAGCTCTGCACGCTGGCCGCGATGGACAACGCGTTCTTCTGCAACTCGGGGGCCGAGGCCAACGAATGCGCGATCAAGATCGCGCGCCTGCACGGCCACCAGCGCGGCATCGAGAACCCGGCCATCATCGTGATGGAGAAGGCCTGGCACGGCCGCACGCTCGCGACCCTCTCGGCCACCGGGTCGCGCAAGGCGCAGGCCGGCTTCGAGCCGCTGATGGGCGGCTTCCTGCGCGTCCCGTACAACGACTTCGGCGCGGTCGAGCGCCTGGGCGAGCACCCCGCGGTGGTCGCTATCCTGCTCGAGGTCCTGCAGGGCGAAGGCGGCATCCACGTCGCGGACCGGGACTACCTGCGCAAGCTGCGCGAGATCTGCGACCGCCGCCAGTGGCTGCTCATGATCGACGAGGTGCAGAGCGGCATCGGCCGCACCGGCAAGTGGTTCGCGCACCAGTGGGCGGACATCGTTCCGGACGTGATGTCGCTCGCCAAGGGGCTGGCCTCGGGAGTGCCGGTCGGCGCGTGCCTCGCGCGCGGCGTGGCCGCGCAGGTGTTCAAGCCGGGCAATCACGGGACCACGTTCGGCGGCGGCCCCCTGGTGTCGGTTGCCGCGCTCACCACGCTGGAAGTCATCGAGAAGGACGGCCTGCTCGCCAACGCAGCCCGCCAGGGCGAGGCGATCATGGACGGACTGCGGCGCGAGTTCGCGGGCGTCGCCGGCGTGAAGGAGGTGCGCGGGCGCGGCCTCATGCTCGGCATCGAGCTGGACCGCCCGTGCGGCGACCTCGTGCGCCGCGGACTGGAGGCGGGAATCGTCATCAACGTGACGGCCGACCGCGTCGTGCGCATGCTGCCGCCGCTCATCTTCAGCGATGCCGAGTCGCGGGAACTGGTGGCACGCGTGGGCGCCCTGGTGAAGGCCTTCCTCGCGGAGGCGCCACCCGCCGCCGCCGCATAGCCGCCATGAGGCACTACCTGCAGTTCAGCGACTTCTCCGCCGGGGAGTACGAGCACCTCTTCAGGCGCACGCGCGCGATCAAGGAGCGGTTCAAGAACTACATCGCCTACCAGCCGCTCACCGACCGCATGCTGGCGCTGGTGTTCGAGAAGAGCTCGACGCGCACGCGCGTGTCCTTCGAGGCGGGCATGTTCCAGCTGGGCGGCGCCTCGATCGTGCTCAACATGGGCGACACGCAGCTCGGGCGCGGCGAGCCGATCGAGGACGTGGCGCGCGTCGTCTCGCGCATGGTCGACATCGTCATGATC
>CAZOIB010000030.1:0-8611 GCA_964579785.1 uncultured Lysobacter sp.
AGTTGAAGTAGTTCGCGGCCAGCGTGACAGGCTTCGTCACGCCGAGAATGGTGAGGTAGCCCGCGACGCTCTTCACCTTGTCGCCCTCGAAGTCGAACCTGTCGCCCTTGAAGGTGATTGTCGGGAACTTCGCGACGTTGAAGAAATCCTCGCCGCGCAGGTGTTCCTCGAGCTTGTCCAAGCCCGTGTCGACGCTGGCCGCGTCGATGGTGATGTCGGCCGTTCCCGACTTTGCCGCGGTGTCGAGCGTGATCTTGCCCGCGGTCCTGTTGAAACGGCCGCGCTGGATGGAATAGCCGAGGTGCATCACCTCGAAGCTGGGGAAGGTGTGGCGCACGTCGAGCGAGTAGGTCTCGGCGGCAACGGCAGGGGCGGTGGCGACCGCCGCAGCAAGGGCGGCGGCGAGGGCGTGGCGATGCATCGGTGTTGTTCCTTTACTTGGTGGAGGGAATGACGAACCTGAAGCGAACGGTGACCTCGTCGGCCACGGTGTCCGTGTCCGCCCAGGGTCCTTCGCCGATCCTGAATTGCAGCCGCCTGAGGGGGAACTGCCCCTCGACGGTGCGCATCCCGCCCGCATCCACCAGGGTGAACGGCGCGGTGATGTTGTGCGTGATCCCCTTGATGGCGAGGGGACCGCTGGCCTCGTACCGGCCGGGACCCGTGGGCCTCACCGTCGTGGCGACGAAGGTCGCCTTCGGAAAGGCCTCGCTGTCGAGCCACGGCTTGCGCCTGGCTTCCGTCTCGCCTTCGGCATTGCCGAGATCGATGGAGCCGAGATCCACTTCGAACTCGGCCCTGGTCGCCTCGGGCCTGCGCGGGTCGAAGGCCACCGTCGCGTCGAACTTGCGGAAGCGCCCCTCGACGGGGACGTTCATCTGCTTGAAGGCGAAGCGGATCTGGCTCTTGTCGGCCACGATCTTCTGCGGCGCCTGCGCGAAGGAGGGCAGGGCGAAGGCAGCGGCGAGGAGGGCGGCCGGGAGGCGGGAGGTCATCGGTCAGTTCCGCGATTTGAGGAAGGGGAGCATGCGGGCCAGCACATCGTCGCGATCGACGACATGGTGCTTCACGGCCGCCGCCACGTGCACGACGACGAGGGTCGCCAGCGTGTAGTTCGCGACGCGATGAACGAGCTTGAGGAGGTCCGCCAGCTCCTTGTTCTTCGCGAGCAGGTCGGGCAGCGGCAAGACACCGAAGTACACGGTCTGGAATCCCGCGGCGGAGCTGAACAGCCATCCGCTCAGCGGGGCCGCGAAGAAGAGCAGGTACAGGACGTGATGCGAAGCGTTGGCGGCCGTCCGCTGCCACGCGGGCATGGACGGGGGCAGGGCGGGGGCCGGATGCACGAGGCGCCACAGCAGGCGCGCGGCCGAGAGCAGGAATATCGTCACTCCCGCCCACTTGTGCCACGAGTAGTACCTGAGCTTCGCGGGGCTCAGGGGCAGGTCGACCATGGTCAGGCCGAAGGCCAGGTTGCCGATGATCAGCAGCGCTGCGACCCAGTGCAGGCCGATGGCGATGCGGGAATAGCCGGTGTTGCTACGCGAGTTCATCGCTTCGCTTCTCGAGGGCCTCGCGCAGCTACTTGAGGCGCTTTTCCAGGTCCTTGCGCCCGCACTCCGGCAGCGACTCGAAGGCTGGCGCCAGGAACGCGAGGTGCGGCTCGAAGACCTCGTGGAAGACGCGGTCACCCTCGGGTGTCAGCCGGACCAGCGTGGACCGGCCGTCGTCCGGCGATGCCATGCGTTCGACCACTCCGCGTGACTCGAGCCGGTCGACGACGCCGGTCAACGTCCCCTTGGTGATCAGCGTGCGGTTGCCCAGTTCCTTGAACGAGAGCCCCGGCGTGTTGCCCAGGGTGACGACGATGTCGAACTGCGGCGCGGTGAGGCCGGAGCGTCGGATGTGGGCGTCGGAAACGTGCTGGAACGCCTGGTAGCAGCGCACCAGTTCACGGATGAGGGGGATCACGACGGCTCGCGACATGCAGGCAGCAACGATAGATAGTCCTAACGCGAACTATCATGCCCTGTTTCGCAGGGAAGTGCAAAGGCCTGCTCGCGGGCCGATCGCGGCAGCACCCGGTCGGAAACTGGTCCGGCGGACTTGGGTGACGGGTAAAGCCGGTAAGAGCTAGGTGGGATTCCTGCCGTGGCGCAACGCGGCGGCGGCCGCGGAGGCGTCCTTGCGTGCGGCCCAGGCGGCCAGAACCGAGATCGCGATCGCCACGTACACGAGCGACTCGGTTTGGGCCGGGTACCAGTTGAACCAGGAGGCCGTCATGAATGCGCCTGAGAGCGCCGCGATGGCAACCGGTTCGAGGGAAACGATCCCGCTGCTCGATTGCATTGCCGCGAGCGCCACGATCAGGCAGGCGACGACGCAGAAGAACCCGGCGATTCCGTATCCCAGCGCAAGACTCACGGGCAACTCCATGGTGGGGGACAACAGCGGGTGACATTAGGCGCGGTCATCGGCTCCGGGCGCAATGGCTTTTTTCACAGCAACATGTTTACATAATACAAATTATACGCACATTGTGGGGAGGAAGAGGCGGCCGCGAAAGCCGCGGCCGCCATCAGGTCACTGCTGCTTGCACTCGGGGTACAGGGACTTGCACTTGCCGAGGTCGATCTTGCCCGCCTTCATGCAGTTCTGCGCCTGGAAGGGGCTGACGTTGCATTCCTTGACGCACTTGTCGATCGAGCCGCAGAGGCCGGGATACGAGCGACATTCGTTGCACTTCGGGTCGGCGGGCTTGCAGCCGGGATAAAGGCTCTTGCAGGTCGCCTCGCTCATCTTGCCGGCCTGGAAGCAGTTCTGCGCCTGGAAGCTGGAGACGTTGCAGTTCTTGATGCAGAACTCCGCCTTCCCGCACATCGTCGGGAATCCCTGGCAATCCTCGCAGGGGTCCTCGCACTTGTTGTACAGCTTGTCGCAATGGTCCTTGGTGATCTTGCCGGCCTTGTAGCAGTTCTTGGCCTGGAAGGGAGACACATTGCACTCCTTGACGCACGTGTCGATCTTGCCGCAAAGGCCCGGGTAGCTCTTGCACGCGCTGCAGTCCGCGGCACCGCTCGTGGCGGCGAAGAGCAACAGCATCGTGGACAGGGCCAACTGGAGCGTTCTGGTGATGGTCTTCATTTTGTTGGTTTCCTCCTGGTGCCGGATGATCGGCCGCGGGGGAATAGACGTCAATGGAAGTCGTGGCTGGAGGTAGGCAACTCGCCCAGCAGCCCGCTCAGGTCCTCGAACCGCCTGGCGAGAACGTGCACGACCAGCCCTTGCTTCTGCACCTGGCCGCCGACCGCCAGCAACCTCGAGCCGAGGATCTGCCGGCGATTGCGTTCCACGAGGTCGCTCCAGACCACCAGGTTCACGTAGCCGGTCTCGTCCTCCAGGGTCACGAAGAGGACGCCGCTCGCCGTCGCCGGCCGCTGCCGGCAAGTGACGATTCCCGACGTGCGGATCCATTGCCCGTTGCGGGCGGCTGCGACATCCTCGGCCGTGCGCAGCCCCCGCTTCTGCAGCCGGCTTCTCAGTATCGCCAGGGGGTGGCGGCGCAGGGTCAGCCCGAGGGCGGCATAGTCGGCCGTCACGTCCTGTCCCTCGCTGGGAGCCGCCAGCCCCGCTTTCGCCTCCCCTGCCCCGGCGGGCAATTCGAGCCGGGTAAGGGGGTCGACGGCGAGAGTCGACCAAAGGGCCTCGCGACGGTGCCCGGCAAGGCTCGCCAGGGCATCCGCCCGGGCCAGGTTGGCAAGGTCGGCCTTCTCCAGCCCGGCCCGACGGGCGAGATCCTCAACTGAAGAAAATATCGTTTTATTTCTTGATATTATAACTGCTTTCGCAGATTCGACTTTAAGTCCATTGACCATGCCCAGGCCCAGCCGGATGGCCGGTTCGCCGCGCGGTCCGGGCTCCAGGGAGCTCTCGACCTCGCTCGCCAGGACATCGACCGGGCGCACCTCGACCCCGTGCCGGCGGGCGTCCTGCACGATCTGCGACGAACTGTAGAACCCGAGCGGCTGGCTGTTGAGGAGCGCGCAGGCGAAGGCCGCCGGCTCGTGGCGCTTGAGCCAGCAGGAGACGTAGACCAGGAGGGCGAAGCTGGCGGCGTGCGATTCCGGGAAGCCGTACTCCCCGAACCCCTGGATCTGCTGGTAGATCTGCTCCGCGTAGGCCTCGGCATAGCCGCGCGCGAGCATCCCCTGCACGAGCTTCTCCCGGAAGGGCTCGATGCCGCCGCGGCGCCGCCATGCCGCCATGGCCCGGCGCAGCTTGTCGGCCTCCCCGGGACTGAAGCCGGCGGCGACGACGGCCAACTGCATCACCTGCTCCTGGAAGATCGACACCCCGAGGGTGCGCTCTAGGACCCCTTTCACGGCCTGGCTGGGATAGGTGACCTCCTCCTTGCCTTCGCGCCGGCGCAGGTAGGGATGCACCATGCCGCCCATGATCGGGCCGGGGCGGACGATCGCCACCTCGATCACCAGGTCGTAGAAGCAGGCAGGCTTCAACCGCGGCAGCATCGACATCTGCGCGCGCGACTCGATCTGGAAGACGCCGATGGTGTCCGCGCGCTGCGCCATCTCGTAGACGGCCGGATCCTCCGCCGGGATCGCCGCCATCGTGAGGCGGGTTTTCCGGTAGCCGTTCACGAGGTCGATGGCGCGCCGGATGCAGGAGAGCATGCCGAGCCCCAGGACGTCGACCTTGAGGAGCCCCAGGGCGTCGAGGTCGTCCTTGTCCCACTGGATCACCGTGCGCCCGGGCATGGAGGCGTTCTCGACGGGAACCAGCCGCGACAGCCGCCGGTTGTCGATCACGAACCCGCCGGGATGCTGCGAGAGGTGGCGCGGGAAGCCGACCAGCTCGCCGGTCAACTCCACCACCTGCTTTACCACGCGGTTTTCCGGGTCGAAGCCGGCTTCCGCAAGGCGCGTCTTCAGGGCGTCGCGGCTGTCCCACCACGAGAGCGACTTGGCGAGCAGGTCCACCTGGTCCAGCGACAGGCCCAGCGCCTTGCCGACATCGCGCAGCGCGCTCCTTGGCTGGTAGGTGATGACCACCGCGGTGAGTGCGGCCCGCTCGCGCCCGTACTTGCCGTAGATGTACTGGATCACCTCCTCGCGGCGCTGGTGTTCGAAGTCGACGTCGATGTCCGGGGGTTCGTTCCTCTCCTTCGAGATGAAGCGCTCGAAGAGGACGGACATGCGGCCCGGGTCGACCTCGGTGATGCCCAGGCAGTAGCAGACCGCGGAGTTGGCGGCCGACCCGCGTCCCTGGCAGAGGATGTGCTGGCTGCGTGCGTAGGCGACGATGGCGTGCACGGTGAGGAAGAAGGGTTCGTAGCCCATCTCGGCGATGAGGCGAAGCTCGTGCTCGACGGTGGCGACGACCGTTGCCGGCGCGCCTTGCGGGTAGCGGTGGCCGAGGCCCGCAAGCGTCAGGCTGCGCAGGTGCGTCGTGGGCGTTTCCCCTTGCGGCACCAGCTCGCGCGGATATTCGTAGCGGATCTCGTCGAGCGTGAAGGCGCAGCGCGCGGCGACGTCGAGCGTGGCCGCGAGGAGTGCCGGCGGGTAGATCGCCGCGAGCCGGCCGATGGGGCGCAGGTAGCGTTCGCCGTTGGGCTGCAGGCGCCGCCCGGCCTGCGCAACCGGCAAGCGCAGTCGGATGGCGGTGAGGACGTCCTGCAGGCGCTTCCTCCTGCGGCGGTGCATGTGCACGTCGCCCGCGGCGACGAGGGGCAGGCCGAGCGCGCTTCCCAGTTCCGCGAGCGTTTCGCGGCGCCCGGTGTCGTTCGGCCCCTTGTGCAGCCCGACCGCGATCCACGCCCGGCCGGGGAACCGGGCGAGGACCCACCTCCCCTCCTCTGCGTTCGGGTCCTGCGCCGGCAGCCACAGGGCGACGAGGCCAGCGGTCGAGGCGGGAAAGTCGTTGCGCGCCAGGCGGTACTGGCCCTTGGGCGCCGCGCGGCGGGCGCGCGTGACGAGGGCGCACAGGGACTCGTAGCCCGCGAGCGACTGCGCGAGGAGGACGAGCTTCAGCCCGCAGGCGAGCTGCAGCTCCGAGCCGACGAGGAGGCGAATGCCGGCTTCCTTCGCCGCGAGATGCGCGCGCACGATGCCGGAGACGGAGCACTCGTCGGTGATGGCGAGCGCCGCATAGCCGAGCTGGGCGGCACGGTGGACGAGTTCCTCGGGGTCCGACGCGCCGCGCAGGAAGGAGTAGTTGCTGATGCAGTGCAGCTCCGCGTAGCCGGGCACCATCGTCGCCCGCCCCTCATGCGAAGAGGCCGTGCAGGTACCACGCGCCGGGGTCGCGCCGCTCGCGGTAGATCCAGGCCGTCTCGCCCGCAGAGTTGGCGGCGACGAAGTAATCGCGGCTCACGGGCTCGCCATCCCACCAGCCGGTCTCGATGCGCTCCGGGCCGGCGAGGAGCTTGAGCGTGCCCTGCAGCGTGGGCCCTGCGATGCCGCAGACGAGCTTCTGCGGGCGATGCAGCAGCCATGCCGGGCGCGGGCCGCCATCGAAGGAGGCACGCGACGATGCGGCGGGCGGGTTCTTCCAGCCACGCTCGGGGCGATGGTCGTCCGCGAGCGCGATGCCGAAAACGCGCCCCGGCCCGAGTCGCGCAGCCAGGCGCTCGATGAGGCGGGCGCGGCCCACCGCGCGCTCCTCGCGGCCGGGGAGCCAGGTTTCCTCGCGCGGGGCGAAGGGCAGCAGGCGCTCCGCCGCGAGGCGCAGGCCGATGGTGGGTGCAGCCAGCTGCAGGCGGCCCAGCTTTTCGCGGGCGATGGCGAGGATGAACTCCGCCTCGCGCTCGGGCGTGGCGAAGGAAAGGGCGAGGCGCGTGTGCCTCTTGCCGCCGTGCTCGAGGCGGAGGTCGAGTTCCTGCACGCCGGCGCCGCGCCCGCGCAGGGTGCCCTCCATCTCCGCAAGCAGGCGCTTCAGGGGAAAGAGGATCGCCTCCACGCCCTCGGCTTCGGCAGGGAGCTCGAGGCGTGCGTGATAGCGCGCCGGTGGCGCGTAGGCAAGGCGCGGGTCGGGGACGCGGCCGGCCAGGCGATCGAGCATGGCAAGCGCCTCCGGGCCGAAGCGCTGCGAGAAGCCGCCACGGGGGAGCGCCAGCGCATCCTTGATGCGGACGATGCCGAGATCGGCGAGAAGCTCGAGCGTGCGTCCCGGCCAGTCGAGCAGGAAGAGCGGCAGTTCCGCGAGCCGCTCGGGCAGATGCCCCATGTCCGCGCAGCTGCGCACCGCGATGCCACGAGCTTCCGCGCGGGCGAAGGCACGCGCGGCGAGCGGGGTCGGGGCAATGCCCAGCGTGGCCTGCAGGCCCAGCGTACGCATTCCGCCGCGCAGGGCCGCGAGGAGCTTCCCCAGGCCGCCGAAAAGCTTGAGGCTCGCTTCGACCTCGAGAACGAGCCCCGTCGGCTCGATGCTGACGGCGGGCGTGAACTGCGCCGCCCAGCCGGCCAGGCGTTCGAGCGCCCCGCGTTCCGCGCCTGTGTCGCGCTCCACGCACCGGAGATCGCTGGCGAGCGCCTTGGCGGCCGCGACCGCCATCCCCTCGCGCACGCCTGCGGCGCGTGCGGCCGCGTTCGCGCAGGCCACCACGGGGCGCTGCGCGGGGCCTTCGCCGATGACGAGCGGCACGGTGACGGGCCCGGCGCGTTCCACGAGCTGCAGGGGCAATGCGGGCAATTCGAGCGCGACCCAGAGCATGGAATGCCCTCAGGCCGAGGCGCGCGCGACGCAGCGGATGGGGACAGGAGAGGAAGCGGGGACAGCTTCAAGTCCTCCACTGGAGAACTTGAACCTGTCTCCATTTCTTGTGGCGACCCCATTTTTGATCACGACAGGTCGAAGCAGCGGTGGCCCGCGCCGCTTCGGCAGCGAGACCAGCAGCCTGCCCTCATGGTGCGTGACGAGCACGCGCAGGTGCGCAGGGGTGGCCAGCGCCAGGGCGGCGCCGGGACGGAAGAGCACGGCGAGCGTGCGGCCGGATTCCGCAGCCATCTGCAGCCGGCGCAGCCAGGCGTAGTCGGTCTTTTCGGGCAGCCAAAAAAGAGCCGCCCCGCACGCGCCCGAGCGCAACACCTGGTCGACTGACCAGAGCGCATCCTCGGCCGCGGCAGGGCGGACCACCAGGCAAGCGTCGAGCGCCACGCCGGCCGAAGCCAGCGCAGGCGCATAGGGAAGATGGGGCGGGTTGATCCACGCGATGGCCCTGCCCTCGTCCGCCACGGCCTTGAGCGCGCCGAAGAGGAGCGAGACCTCGCCCAGGCCCGAGCCGTCGTGCAGGATTTCCACGAGGGTGCCGCGCGGCCAGCCGCCGCCGGGCAACTGGGCATCGAGGAGCGCATGGCCCGTGGGAATGCCGGCGGGGACGGCCCGGTCGAGTTCCCCCGCGCGCCAGACGCCGGGGAGCTTGGCGGGATCGACGATGGCATTCATGAACGGGGCTGGCGCCTGGCGCGTGGCTGGGGCAGCGCTGCGGAGAGGTTGCGGATGACGCCCACGGCGATGCCTTCGATCTCGAGCGTGTCGCGGCGCAGGTCGAGGTGGAGCGTCTGGAAATCCGGGTTGGCGGGGATCAACTCGGCCG
>CAZOIB010000031.1:0-5619 GCA_964579785.1 uncultured Lysobacter sp.
CGTGCTCGACGCCGACGTCGTGATGGTCTTCGACGAATGCACCGCGTTCCCCGCCACGCGCGACGCGGCGGCGGCCTCGATGCAGCTGTCGCTGCGCTGGGCGGCGCGCTCGAAACGGGCGCACGAAGGCAACGCCAACGCCCTCTTCGGCATCGTGCAGGGCGGCATGCACGAGGACCTGCGCGAGGAATCGCGCCTGGGGCTCGAGGCGATCGGCTTCGACGGCTACGCCATCGGCGGGCTCTCGGTCGGCGAGCCCAAGGAGGACATGGCGCGCATCCTGGCGCACACGGCGCCGCGGCTGCCGGCCGGCCGGCCCCGCTACCTCATGGGCGTGGGCACTCCCGAGGACCTCGTCGAGGCGGTCGCGCAGGGCATCGACATGTTCGACTGCGTGCTGCCGACCCGCAACGCCCGCAACGGCTGGCTCTTCACGCGCTTCGGGGACCTGAAGATCAAGAACGCGCGCCACCGCGCCGCCACGGTTCCCCTCGACGAGACCTGCGCCTGCCACGCCTGCCGGCACTTCACGCGCGCCTACCTGCACCACCTTCACCGCACGAACGAGATCCTGGGCGCGCGCCTGAACACCATCCACAACCTCCACTACTACCAGTGGCTGATGCACGAGATGCGCACCGCCATCGCGGGCGGCGGCTTCGCGGCTTTCCGGTCCCGCTTCCACGCGGAGCGGCTGCGCGAGCGGGGCGACGCCCCGCAACCGGGCGCCACCGGGGAGTAGGGCGGCACGGGGCTTCCTGTGCTAGAATCCCGGGTTGTCGATGGGGTGAAAAACCCTGTCTTTTCAATACTTTCCGTCCGGAGACCCACCCATGATCGGTACCGCTTACGCCCAGGCCGCCGGCTCGCCCGGCCAGGGCGACACGCTGATGGGCCTGCTGCCCATCATCCTGATGTTCGTGATCCTCTACTTCCTCATGATCCGGCCGCAGATGAAGAAGGCCAAGGAGCACAAGGCGATGCTGGATGCGCTGCAGAAGGGCGATGAGGTGGTCGCGGTGGGCATCGTCGGCAAGATCACCAAGATCACCGACAACTACATCGGCCTGGAAGTGGCGGACAACGTCGTGATCCAGGTGCAGAAACAGGCGGTCAACATCCTCCTGCCCAAGGGAACCATCAAGGACGCCCAGTAGCGGCTCACTCGCGAATGAACAAGTATCCGATCTGGAAGTACGTCCTCATTGGCGCCGCGCTGCTGGTGAGCATCCTCTATGCCGCGCCCAACCTGTTCGGCGAGGTGCCCGTCGTGCAGGTCTCCGGCGCGCGCGCCTCGGTGAAGGTCGAGTCGGACCTGGTGGCCACGCTCGAATCCGCCATCAAGGCGGGGGGCATCGCGATCGCCGGAGTCGAGGCCGCGGACGGGCAGGCGAGCTTCCGGTTCGCCGACACCGACACCCAGATCAAGGCGCGCGACATCATCCAGGCGAAGGCCCCGCCGGGCTACGTGGTGGCGCTGAATCTGCAGCCCGCGACGCCGAAGTTCCTGCAGGCGCTGGGCGCGAAGCCGATGTACCTCGGCCTCGACCTGCGCGGCGGCGTGCACTTCCTGCTGCAGGTGGACATGAAGGCGGCCGCCAACAAGTCGGTCGAGCGCTATGTCGGCGACGTGCGCGGCATGCTGCGCGAAAAGAAGGTCTACTACGCCGGGCTCGCGCGCGAAGGCGACCGCGTGGTGATCCGCTTCCGCGAGGCCGACCAGCGCGCCGCGGCGCTGAAGCTGATCCAGAAGGACATGCCCGACCTCGCGATCCGCGAGCAGGAAGCGGGCGGGGAATCGAGCCTCGTCGCGACGATCAGGCCGGAAGTGGTGAAGAAGGAGCAGGAACTCGCCCTGCAGCAGAACATCCAGACGCTGCGCAACCGCGTGAACGAGCTGGGCGTGGCCGAGCCGATCATCCAGCAGCAGGGGATGGACCGCATCGTCGTGCAGCTGGCCGGCGTGCAGGATCCCGGCCGCGCCAAGGAGATCCTCGGCCGCACCGCGACCCTGGAGGTGCGCCTCGTCTCGGAGGAGCACGCGGCGGGACAGGGGCAGAATGCCTTTGCCGCCTACAAGGATCAGCCGGCCCCGTTCGGCACCGACAAGTTCAACGATGCCGAGGGCAATCCGGTCCTCGTGAAGAAGGCGGTCATCATCACCGGCGACCGCATCAAGGACGCGCAGCCCGGCTTCGACCAGCGCGACAGCCGGCCGGTGGTGCAGATGGCGCTCGACGATACCGGCGGGCGCCTCATGCGCCAGACGACGCGCGAGAACCTGAAGAAGCGCATGGGCATGATGCTGGTGGAACGCAACTCCACCACCGTCCTCACCTGGCCGACGATCCAGGAAGAGTTCGGCAACCGCTTCCAGATCTCCGGCATCGGCGACGTGCAGGAGGCGCGCAACCTCGCGCTGCTGCTGCGCGCAGGCGCCCTGGCCGCGCCCATGGACATCATCGAGGAGCGCACCGTCGGCCCCTCGCTGGGCGCGGAGAACATCGCCAAGGGCTTCCGCTCGGTGGTCTACGGCTTCATCGCCATCGCCGTGTTCATGATCCTGTACTACGCGCTCTTCGGGGTCATCTCGGTGGCGGCGCTGGGGGCGAACCTGCTCTTCCTCGTGGCACTCCTGTCGATGCTGCAGGCGACCCTCACGTTGCCCGGCATCGCCGCCATCGCGCTGGCGCTCGGCATGGCGATCGACGCCAACGTGCTCATCAACGAGCGCGTGCGCGAGGAGCTGCGCGCAGGGATGAGCCCGCAGATGGCCATCCAGGCGGGCTACGAGCGCGCCTTCGACACCATCTTCGACTCCAACATCACCACGCTCATCGCGGGACTCGCGCTGCTCGCCTTCGGCTCCGGGGCGGTGCGCGGCTTCGCCGTTGTGCACTGCCTGGGCATTCTCACCTCGATCTTCAGCGCGGTGATGGTGTCGCGCGGCATCGTGAACCTCATCTACGGCGGCCGCAGGAAGGTCGCCAGGGTGTCGATCGGCAACACCGAGTGGCACAAGAAGGAAAAGGCGGCCTAGAGTCCGGCGCCGCCTCCAGCCACCTCACCGGGAACCCCAAGACCATGGAATTCTTCAAGATCCGGCGCAGCATCCCCTTCATGCGCCACGCACTGGTGTTCAACGTGATCTCGCTCATCACGTTCGTCCTCGCCGTGGGCTTCCTGGCGGTGCGGGGACTCCACTTCTCCATCGAGTTCACCGGCGGCACGGTGATGGAGGTGACGCACGCCAACGCCGCGCAGCCCGACCGCATCCGCGACGCGCTCGGCGTTGCGGGCTTCAAGGACATCAACGTCCTCAATTTCGGCTCCTCGCAGGACGTGCTGATCCGCCTGCCGCTGAAGGCGAATCCGGACCCCAGGGTCCAGAACGAGGAGATGCAGAAGCAGAGCACCGCCGCAATGGCGGTTCTCAAGAGCGTGGACGCCTCGGCCAAGCTGGTTCGTACCGAATTCGTGGGCGGCCAGGTGGGCAAGGAGCTCGCCACCGACGGGGCGCTGGCGCTCCTCGTGGTGTGCGTGGGCATCATGGTCTACCTCGCCTTCCGCTTCGAGTGGCGCTTCGCGCTGGCGACCATCATCGCCAACCTGCACGACGTGGTGATCATCCTCGGCGTGTTCGCGGCCTTCCAGTGGGAGTTCTCGCTGCCGGTGCTGGCGGCGGTGCTCGCGATCCTGGGCTACTCCGTCAACGAGTCCGTCGTCGTCTTCGACCGGGTGCGCGAGAACTTCCGCAAGATGCGCCGCGCGTCGGTCGACGAGATCATGGACGCCTCCATCACCGGCACGATCTCGCGCACGATCATCACGCACGGCTCGACGCAGATGATGGTGCTCTCCATCCTCTTCTTCGGCGGCGCCAGCCTCTACTATTTCGCGCTCGCGCTCACCATCGGCATCTGCTTCGGCATCTACTCCTCGGTGCTGGTGGCCGCCCCGCTCGCCAAGTATCTCGGCGCGTCGCGCGAGGACTTCGTGAAGCCGGAGAAGAAGGCCGTCGAGCCGCAGATGCCCTGAAATGGAGTTGATCGCAAGCCTCGCGGACATCGTCCTGCGGCTCGATGTCCACCTCGGGGTGCTCGTCCGCGAGTACGGCGCCTGGGTCTACGCGATCCTCTTCGCGGTGATCTTCGCGGAAACGGGGCTCGTCGTGACGCCGTTTCTTCCCGGCGACTCGCTGCTGTTCGTGGCCGGCGCGCTGGCCGCGCTGGGCGGCATGGACGTGCATGTCCTGACCGTCTCACTCATCCTCGCGGCGATCCTCGGCAACACCACCAACTACGCGATCGGGCGCTGGCTCGGGCGGCGCTTCTTCGCCAACGGCGGTTCGCGCTGGATCCGGCGCGAGCACCTGGACCGCACGCACGCCTTCTACGAGCGCCACGGCGGAGCGGCCGTCGTGATCTCGCGCTTCCTGCCAATCATCCGCACCTACGTGCCGTTCGTTGCGGGGCTGGCGGAGATGAGCTACGGGCGCTTCACCGCCTACAACGTGGCGGGAGCGGTGCTGTGGGTCGCCTCCCTCGCCTACGCCGGCTACTTCTTCGGCAACCTCCCCTGGGTGCGGGCCAACCTCTCGCTCATCATCGTCGCGATCATCGTCGCGAGCCTGGTGCCGATCGCGGTGACGGCGTGGAAGTCGCGCGGCGGACGCGCTTCTTGACGCACCCCGGCACCGGCGCCTAGATTCCCTACGTGCCCGTCTTCGATTCCCACGTCTTCGACATGACGCGCGCGATCCAGCTCGCGGTCGCGCCGGTGTTCCTGCTGACCGCCATCGGCACGCTCATCAACGCGCTCATGGGCCGGCTGGGCCGCGCCGTGGACCGCCGCCGCAAGCTCGAGGAGCAGCTCTCCGCCTTCGAGGGGGAGACGCACGCCGCGATCGATCGCGAACTCGCGGTCCTGGAGCACCGCATCCGGCTGGTCCTGTGGTCGATGGCCTCCGCCGTCCTCTCGGCGCTGCTGGTCTGCGTGCTCATCGGCACCGCGTTCCTTGGCGCCTTCGTGTCGCTGGACCTGTCGCGGCCGGTGGCGGCGCTGTTCGTGCTCGCCATCGCGGTCCTCACCCTTTGCCTGCTCGTCTTCCTGCGCGAGGTGTTCGTCGCCGCCGTTTCGGACCGGGCGCGCTTCATCGCATAGGGGAGCGGGTCGCGCGGAGAAACAACACCGCAGCGGCAAAGAACGCCGCAGCGAGCGCGATCTCGATGACGGCCAGGCGTGCCGAAGGTCCCGGATCCGACACGGCCCGCACCAGGCCCTCGATCATGTACGCCCACACCAGCAGCGAACTCCACTGGAACGTGTAGCGCCGGCCGCGCAGCAGGCCCATGAGGGGTGCCAGGAGGGGGACGACCTTCAGCACGAGCCACGAGCCGCCGGGCCGCAGCGGCGCCAGGAACAACTCCCAGGCGAGTGCCAGCAGGATCAGGCCGATCCACGCCGTGCACGCGGCAAGCCACGCCGTGCGCGCGTTCACGCGGCGAGCTTGGCGGCGACGAGGGCGAGGCGCTTGCCGAGGGCGAACGCGAGACGCCTCTCCTCCTCGCTGACCGGCAGGTCGCCCACGGGACCGGCGACGTGCGAGGCGCCATAGGG
>CAZOIB010000032.1:0-5461 GCA_964579785.1 uncultured Lysobacter sp.
TCCAGCGGGCCGTCGTCCTCGGCGTGGCGCGCGTTGCGCAGATTGAGCTTGCCGGTGCGCACGAACGCCTGGGCGGTGCGGCCCGAGCGGGTCGGCAGCACGCAGTCGAACATGTCGATGCCCTGCGCGACCGCCTCGACGAGGTCCTCGGGAGTGCCCACGCCCATGAGGTAGCGCGGCCGCCCGGCCGGAAGCCGCGGCGCCGTGTGCGCGAGGACGCGTGCCATGTCCTCCTTGGGCTCGCCCACCGAGAGCCCGCCGATGGCGTAGCCGTCGAAGCCGATCGCCTCGAGCCCCAGGCGCGATTCCTCCCGCAGGTCCTCGTGCATGCCGCCCTGCACGATGCCGAAGAGGGCGTTGGCGCTGCCTTCGTGCGCCCGCTTCGAGCGGGCCGCCCAGCGCAGCGACAGCCGCATCGATCGCGCCGCCGCGTCGCGCGTGGCCGGATACGCGGTGCACTCGTCGAAGATCATCACGATGTCGGCGTCGAGCACGCGCTGGATGCGCATCGACTCCTCGGGCGTGAGGAAGAGCCTGTCGCCGTTCACCGGCGACTGGAAGGCGACGCCCTCCTCCTCCACCTTGCGCAAGGGTCCCAGGCTGTAGACCTGGAAGCCGCCCGAGTCGGTCAGGATCGGCTTGTCCCAGCCCATGAAGCGGTGCAGCCCGCCGTGCGCGCCGATCACCTCGAGACCCGGGCGCAGCCACAGGTGAAAGGTGTTGCCCAGGACGATCTCGGCACCGCTCTCCACGAGTTCCGCGGGCGTCATCGCCTTCACGGTGCCGTAGGTGCCCACCGGCATGAACGCCGGCGTCTCGACCGTGCCATGCGCGAGCGTGAGCGTGCCCCGGCGCGCTGCGCCGTCGGTCGCGAGCAGGTCGAACTTCAAGTGCGCCAGTGCGGGGGAAACATCTTGTCGAAATAGGGCAGCGCCTCGATGCGTGCGGCCCACTGCGCGATCGCCGGCGGCAGGATGGCCGCGAGCCTCGACTGCGGCTTCTTCGTGCCGATCCGCTTCACATAGGCGATGTCCGGATAGAGGACGAAGTCGGCGGCGGTCGGCGCCTCGCCGGCGAGGAATGGCCCGCGCAGCTCGCTGCCGAAGTAGTTGAGCTCCTCCGCGAGCTTGCGGCGCCCTTCCGCCAGGCGCGCCTCGTCCGGCGCCTCGTCATCGGGCTTCTTGTAGAGCTCGTCGTAGATCGGCGTGAGCCCGCCGCGGTCCAGGTGCTCCTCGTCCTCGCGCACGAGGCGGCGGATGCGGGCGCGCTCCTGCGGCGTACCGGGGTACAGGCGCCGCGCCGGCGCGATCTCGTCCAGGTACTCCAGGATCGCGAGGGACTCCCACAGCGCGTAGCCGTCGTGGACGATGGTGGGCACCTGGTGGCGCGGGTTGATGGCCACGAATTCGGGCTTCAACTGGTCCTTGTCGGAGAAGGACAGCACCTTCAGCTCGTAAGGGATGCCGAGGTGCTCGAGGGCGAGCCAGACGCGCCACGAGTAGGGCGAGCCGTGGCCGTGGTAGAAGGTGAGGGACATGCAGTCTCCTTGGTGTCGAGCACTGATTTTCGCACGCCGGCGCGACGCGACGCATGCGACCTGCACCCATGGGCAGGAATGCCACTCGCGTACAATGCCGCGAGTCGCGCCACAGTCGGCGAGCCGGCAAGGAGGGCATATCATGATGCGCAGGCCCGTAATGCAGCTTCTGATCGGGGCGATCGCCTCGGGACTCGTGCTCGCCGCCGCCGCGCAAATGGCCCCGCCACCCGCGCGCCTCGTCCTGAAAGGCTATGACCCGGTCGCCTACTTCACCGAGAATCGGGCCGTCAAGGGCGCGGCCGACATCACCTTCGACTTCGACGACGGCCGCTACCTCTTCGCCAACGCGCGGCACAGGCAGGCGTTCACCACGAACCCGGACCGGTACCTGCCGCAATTCGCGGGATTCTGCACCGCAGGGCTCGCCAAGGGCCAGCGCGCCGAGGCGAACCCCGAATACTTCATGATCGCGAACGGAAAGCTCTACACGTTTTCGTCCCAGAAGGCGAAAGACGCCGTCCTTGCCGACCCTGCATTGCTTGCCCGCGCCGAAAAGCACTGGAGGGAAGGGAAGTAGAGTCCCCCAGGGATCCACCTCCCTGCGCGAGAGGTCCTAGAGACCGGCCTTGCGCAGCGCACCCTGAACCTTGGCCTGATGCGCCGGATTGCGCAGGCGCGTGCCGAAATCGTCGACCTCGAACAGCGGGTTCACCCGGCGCACACGAGCGGCCTCGGCGCGTGCCTGTTCAAGATCGCCGAGTTGCACGAACGCCGCCGCGCGCAACGCATGCAGGAACGTGACGTCGCCGTACCTGGCGATGAAGTCGGCGCTGACCGCCAGCGTGTCGTGCGGCCGGTCCGCGATGAAGTACGCCAGCGCCAGCGAGATGCCCCCGCCCGACGACAGGCGCGGGTCGAAACGCCGCACGCTCGCGTAAGCCGCGATGGATTCCTCGACCCTACCCTGCCACAGCAGCACGCTTGCCCGCAGCTCCTGTGCGTCGGCATCATTCGGATTCAGCTCCGTCGCGCGCTCGACCTGCACCAGGGCTTCCTCGTACTGGCCGCGGTAGCTGTAGATGACGCCGAGGCGCCCATGGGCCCGCGACTGCGTGCCGGGATCATCGATCGCGATTGCCTTGCGCGCCAACTCCTCGCTGCGCCGCACGCCGTCCTCGGGATTTTCCATCCAGCCCAGTTCCGCGCGTTGCCACTCGGCCGCGGCGAGAGTGACGTAGGCGTCGGCGAATTCCGGCGCGAGCTCGATGGCCCGCGCCGCCCTGGCGCGCGCCTCCCTGTTCGCCGCGCGGTTGTTTCGTCGCACCAGCTCGCGGGCATGCAGCACCAGGTCGTATGCTTCCAGGCTTTCGGGCGGCTTCGCCGCGACTCGGCGTTGTTCCAGGGTGGTGATCTTCACCGCCAGGACGCCGACCACCTGGCGGACGATTTCGTCCTGGATGCGGAAGACGTCCTTGCCTTCGCCTTCGAATCGTTCCGACCACAACTGCGCGCCTTTCTCGGCGTCGCTCAGTTCGACCGAGACGCGCAGCCGGTCTCCGACGTGGCGCACGTTGCCGCGCACGAGGTAGCGCACACCCAGTTCCCGCGCCAGTTCTTCCGCGGTGGCCTTGCGGGCCTTGTACGACTGGACGCTGTTGTGCGAGATCACCATCAGCGCGGAAAAACGGCCCAGCGCGCCGATGATGTCCTGCGTAATGCCGTCGCTGAAGTACTCGCGGCTGGCGTCGCCACCCTGGTTTTCCAGGGGCAGCACGGCGATTGCCGCGCGTGAGTCCTTCGCGGTGGCGACCTTGCCTCCCGACAGCCCCGCGAAGGTCGCACGCAGGCCGGGTATCGAGTCCGCGCCGAAATAGAAGACGATGCCCGCGCAGAGGACCATGCCCACGGCGACCGGCCGGATCGGCAGGCGCGACCAGGGCCGCGGTGCCGTTCCCCTTGCCGCAACCCCGTGCGCCGACAGGTCCAGCCCATAGACTCGCACACGGCGCGCGATGTTCTTCACTTCGTGCTCGCCGCAATCGACGAATCGCAGCTCGAGCTTGTCGCGCACCTGTTCGTGGGCGCTCGCCGATATCGCGACGCCGCCAGGCTGGCAGATGCTCTCGAGGCGCGCGGCGATGTTCACCCCGTCGCCGTAGATGTCGTCGCCTTCGACCATGACATCACCGAGATTTATGCCGATGCGCAGCACGATGCGCGAGTCCGGGTCGCGATCACGCTCCCGCTCGGGCAATGCCACCTGGATTTCCGCCGCGCACCTCACCGCTGCCACGACGCTGGGAAATTCGGCCAGCAGCCCGTCGCCGGTGGTCTTGAACACGCGGCCTCCGTGCCGGGAAATCGCCGGGGTCAGGACCTCGGCGCGAATCGCCATCATGCGCGCCAGCGTGCCCTCCTCGTCCGCTCCCATCAGCCGGCTGAAGCCGACGACGTCGGCGGCGAGGATCGCCGCAAGCCGGCGCGGGACGGCCTCTCGCCCGCTGGATTCCGTTGCGCTCACAATGGTGGCGATGGTGGCACAGGCGCCCTCGATCCGCCATGAAAAAGGGCCGCACGCGGCGGCCCCTGGAAGCGGAACCGGGCTTTCGCCGCAACCGCGACGTGGCCCGGGGAGAGGTCAGAGCAGCGGCACGATCAGGAGGGCCACGATGTTGATGATCTTGATGAGCGGGTTCACCGCCGGGCCGGCCGTGTCCTTGTAGGGATCGCCGACCGTGTCGCCCGTCACCGCCGCCTTGTGGGCGTCGGAGCCCTTGCCGCCGTGGTGGCCGTCCTCGATGTACTTCTTGGCGTTGTCCCAGGCGCCGCCGCCCGTGCACATCGAGATGGCCACGAAGAGGCCGGTCACGATCGTGCCCATGAGCATGCCGCCGAGAGCCTGCACGCCCGCGTCCTTGCCCATGAGGAAGCCGACGATCAACGCGACCGCCACGGGCGAGAGCACCGGCAAGAGCGACGGGATCATCATTTCCTTGATGGCGCCGCGCGTGAGCATGTCCACGGCCTTGGAGTAATCCGGCTTGGCCGTGCCCTCCATGATTCCCTTGATCTCCCGGAACTGGCGGCGCACCTCCTCCACCACCGAGCCCGCGCAACGCCCGACCGCTTCCATCGCCATGGCGCCGAAGAGGTAGGGGATGAGGCCGCCGGCGAAGAGCCCGATGATGACCGCCGGGTTGGAGAGGTCGAAGGTGATGTGCCGGCCCATCTCGTCCAGCTTGTGCGTGTAGTCGGCGAAGAGCACCAGGGCCGCGAGGCCCGCCGAGCCGATGGCGTAGCCCTTGGTCACCGCCTTGGTCGTGTTGCCGACGGCGTCCAGCGGGTCGGTGACGTTGCGCACCTCCTTGGGCAGTTCCGCCACCTCGGCGATGCCGCCCGCGTTGTCCGTGATCGGGCCGTAGGCGTCGAGTGCCACGATGATGCCCGCCATGGACAGCATCGAGGTCGCCGCGACGGCGATGCCGTAGAGGCCGGCCAGCGCATAGGCCGCCCAGATGGCAAGGCACACCGACAGCACCAGCCAGGCGGTCGAGCGCATGGAGACGCCGATGCCCGCGATGATGTTGGTGGCATGGCCCTTGGTCGAGGCTTCCGCGACGTGCCGCACCGGTCCGAAGTCGGTGCCCGTGTAGTACTCGGTGATGATGACCATGAGCGCGGTGAGGACGAGACCGACGACGGCCGCGCCCCAGAGGTTCACCACGGTCAGGTGCGGGTAGGCCGCCACGACGTCCTTCATCATCCAGCCGGTGACGAGGTAGAAGGCGACCAGCGAGATCGCGCCCGCGACGATGAGGCCGCGGTACAGGGCGTTCATGATCTTGCCGCCCTGGGCCGTCTTCACGAAGTAGACGCCGATGATCGAGGCGATGATCGACACGCCGCCCAGCACCAGCGGAT
>CAZOIB010000033.1:0-1917 GCA_964579785.1 uncultured Lysobacter sp.
GTGCGAGCGCAGGCGCCGCACGGCGGCCGGAGAAGCGAGCTGCAACACGGCGCCGGCAAGGGGCGGCAGTGAGGCGATGAAGCCGGCTTGCACCTCGCCGAGGCCGACGGCGAGGACGAACGGGGCCAGATAGGTCTCGCCGCTCCCCACCATGACGCTGAAGGACGCGCCGTCCATCAGGATCGCGCGCAGGTCGCGCCGGATCTGGGTCGGGGAGGACGGCGGCATGGCGTGTCCGGCGCAGGGAACGGGACCCTCCCGGGCGTGTCAAGGAGGGCCGCGCGCGGCGCTTCTCCTCGGTATCCTGCATCCGTGCGGCCCAGGAGCGGGACCGCGGAAGGAGCACGACGTGGCGGACGCGGTGAAGGAGTACGACGGCGCGATCGACCGCGGCCTCGAGGGCGTGGTGGCCTGCCATACCGGCATCAGCGCCATCCACGGCACGACGCTCATCTATCGCGGCTACACCATCGAAGACCTCGCGGCGAACGCCCGCTTCGAGGAGGTCGTCTACCTGCTCTGGTACGGGCGCCTGCCCTCGCGCAAGGAGCTCGACGATTTCGAGAGCGCGCTGCGCCAGAAGATGGCTCTGCCGCCGAGGTCCTTCGGCTGGTTCCACGGCCTGCCGACCAACGTTCACCCGATGGACTTCCTGCACGCGGTGGTGGCGGGGCTCTCGCTCCACGACCCCGACGCGAACGTGATGTCGGACGAGGCCACGCGACGAAAGTCGATCCGCATGACGGCGCGCTTCGGCACGATCATCGCCGCCTACCACCGCGTTCGCAGCGGTCAGTGGCCGCTCCAGCCGCAGCCGGAGAAGGGAATCGCCTGGAACTTCCTCTACATGCTCTTCGGCAAGGAGCCCTCGCCGGAGCGCGTCCGGCAGTTCGACACCTGCCTCATTCTGCACGCCGACCACGAGCTGAACGCATCGGCCTTCTCGGCGCGCGTCACGTCGAGCACCGAGTCGGGCATCTACTCGAGCATCATGGCGGCCATCGGCACGCTGAAGGGCCCGCTGCACGGCGGCGCCAACGAGCAGGTGATGAGGATGCTCCTCGAGATCGGCAGCATGGACGCGATCGAGCCGTTCCTGAAGGACGCGCTCGCCGAGAAGCGAAAGGTGATGGGCTTCGGCCATCGTGTCTACAAGGAGGGAGACCCGCGCGCGAAGATCCTGCGCGCCATGAGCGAGAAGATCAGCCGCGAGACTGGACAGGCGCATCTCTACGAGATGAGCGCTCGCATCGACGACGTCATGCAGCGCGAAAAACAGCTGCTCCCGAACGTCGACTTCTACTCGGCGACCGTCTACCACGCCATGGGCATCCCCCACGACCTGTTCACGCCGGTCTTCGCCATGAGCCGCGTGGCCGGCTGGTGCGCGCACGTGATGGAGCAGTACGCGAACAACCGCATCTACCGCCCCCGCGGCCGCTACGACGGCCCGACGGGCCTCACGTACGAGCCGATCGAACGCAGATGACGGCCGCCCCCGGCGGCCCATGTCGCCGCTGCTGCACCTCGGCGCTTTCTGGTTCCTGTACATGGGCGCGGTCGGGCTCTTCTTCCCGTTCTTCGCGCTCTACCTCGGCGAGAGCGCCGGACTCTCGGCGCTCGAGGTCGGCAGCATCGTGTCGGTGCTGCCGCTGGTCGGCATCCTGGCGCAGCCGTTCTGGGGGCAGCTCGCAGACCGCTCCGGCGCGCGCGGGCGCGTGCTCGCCCTCGTCGCGGCGGGAGCAGGCCTCACGCAGCTCGTAGTCGCCCGCGCGGAGGGCTTTCCGGCGCTGCTCGCCGCCACGGCGCTGCTCGCAGTCTTCTGGACGTCCGCGATACCAATGGCGATGTCGGTCAGTCTCGCGATTCTGAGAGATTCCGGCCGTCACGCCTTCGGCATCGCGCGCGCCTGCGGCA
>CAZOIB010000034.1:0-20388 GCA_964579785.1 uncultured Lysobacter sp.
GGAGCGCGGCACGATCACGCGTTCGTCCACGTAGAAGCGGTGCGGGCCCAGCCAGGCCTCGTGCATGAGATAGGCCGCGGGCTTGCGCGTGCGGATGCGCTTCGCGACGAGGGCATTGGCGGCCTTCGCGCGGACGGCGTCGACGGCGAGGTCGAGATAGGGTCCGAGCTGGTCGACGGGGAGATCCAGCGCGTGCAGCACGAGCCAGGCGGCCTCGTCGATCGCGTTGGTCGTGCCGTGCCCGAACGCGACCTGTGCCTCCTCGAGCCGCTGCGCGGCCGCGAGCACGAGGCTGCGCACGGATACGCCTTTCGCGGGGACGGTCCTGGCCAAGGCGGGCGCTACTTCACGCCGAGCAGGTCCGCGCAGGCGAGGCGATAGACCTCCGCCAGCGGCTCCATCTCGTCGAGCGCGACGCTCTCGTTCACCTTGTGGATCGAGCGGTTCACCGGCCCGAACTCGACCACCTCGCGGCAGATCTCGGCGATGAAGCGCCCGTCCGAGGTGCCGCCGGTCGTGGAAACCGCCGGCGTCACGCCGATCGCCTGCCGCACCACGCGGGTGAGCGACTCCACCAGCCTTCCCCGCGGCGTGAGGAACGGCTTGCCGCCGAGGGTCCATTCGAGCGCGTAGTCGAGGCCGTGGCGGTCGAGCAGGGCGTGCGTGCGCGACTTGAGACTCTCCACCGTGCTCTCCGGCGAGAAGCGGAAGCTGAAGTCGAGCCGCGCCTCGCCGGGAATGATGTTGAGCGCGCCGGTGCCGGCGTGGACGTTGGAGACCTGCCAGGCGGTCGGCGGGAAATGTTCGTTGCCGCCGTCCCAGCGTGTGGCCACCAGTTCGGCGAGGGCCGGGGCGAGATCGTGCACCGGGTTCCTCGCCACGTGCGGGTAGGCGATGTGGCCCTGGATGCCCTTGACCGTGAGGCGTCCGCCGAGGGCGCCGCGGCGCCCGTTCTTGATCGTGTCGCCGAAGTGCTCGACGGAGGTGGGCTCCCCGACGATGCAGTAGTCGATCGTCTCCCCGCGCGCCTTGAGCGCCTCGACCACCCGGACCGTGCCGTCCACCGCGTCTCCTTCCTCGTCGGAGGTGAGGAGCAGCGCGAGCGAGCCGGGGTGCGCCGGATGCGCGGCCACGAGCCGCTCGAGCGCCACGACGAACGCGGCGAGCGAAGTCTTCATGTCGGCGGCGCCGCGGGCGTGGAGCCTGCCGTCCCGGACGGTCGGCACGAACGGGTCCGTGTCCCAGCTCTCGCGCGGACCCGGCGGCACGACGTCGGTGTGGCCGGCCAGCACCACCAGCGGTTTCGCGGTGCCGCGGCGCAGCCACAGGTTGGTGACCCTGCCGCAGCGAAACGTCTCCGCCCGGAAACCCAGCGGGACGAGGCGCTCGCAGATGAGTTGCTGGCAGCCCTCGTCCGCCGGAGTGACGGAAGGCCGCTCGAGGAGCGCCCTGGCAAGCGCGAGGACCGCGCCGGTCATGGCGACGTGCGCGCGGGATGCTCGCGGCGCGCCACGGTGGGACCGACGCGCGCCTCGATGAATTGGCGCAGCGCCGGTCGCGCGCCGCAGAGGAAGAAGAGCTCGGCGCAGACGAAGAGCGGTCCGATCAGGAGCTGTTTCGCGTCGTCGAAGAAGGCGGGCTTCATGCCCTCGAAGCGGTGGCCCCAGAACTGCAGGGCCCAGCCCGCGGCGAACAGGGCAGCGGCCGTGGCGAGCACGGTCCCTGCCGGGGCGCGGGCGGTGATTTCGCTGGCGGCCGCGCACATCGCGAAGAGAGTGGCGGCCATGGTGGCGCCGAAGACGGGATCGAGCGCGACGTAGTACGCGCACGCCGCCAGCGATGCCACGGCGGCGAGCGTGATCGCGAACCCGCCCGCGGGAACCGCCACGAGGGCGAGCGCCAGCACGATGGCGAAGACGATCAGCGGAATGCCGGCGAAGTGGGTGGCGATGTTGCGGCGGTCGCGGTGATAGGCCGCGTACTGCGTGAGGTTCTCTTCGAGGGTCTTCACGCAGCGTTCAGCTACAGGCGCGGATCTTCGGGTTCGTCCGAGATCTTGAACTCGCTGAACGAAGGGCCGCCGGCGCCCTTGGCGGCCGCGGCGGGGCCCTTCTGCTCCGACATGGCCGGCATGATCCCCGAATTGCCGAACAGCAGGCTCAGGTTGGTGGCGGAGTCGGCGTTGGCGAGCGCCTCGTCGGTGGAGATCCGGCCCTTCTGCACGAGGCGGAACAGGTCCTGCTCGAAGGTCTGCGAGCCGGGCGACATGCTCTTCTCCATCATCTCCTTCACCTCGCCGACCTCCCCCTTCTCGATGGCCTCGGCGACGTTGCGGGAATTGAGCAGCACTTCCACCGCCGGCGCGCGCTTGCCGTCCACCGTCTTGATGAGGCGCTGCGAGATGATCGCCTTCAACGACACCGAGAGGTCCTGCAGCAGCATCGGGCGCACTTCCAGCGGGAAGAAGCTGATGACGCGGTTCATCGCCTGGTAGGAGTTGTTGGCGTGCAGCGTGGCGAGGCACAGGTGGCCGGAGAGCGCATAGGTGAGCGCCATGCGCATCGTCTCCTGGTCGCGGATTTCCCCGATCAGGATGCAGTCGGGGGCCTGGCGCATGGCGTTCCTCAGCGCGTCGTGGAAGGCGTGCGTGTCGTTGCCCACCTCGCGCTGGTTGAAGATGCACTTCTTGGGCGTGAACACGTACTCGACCGGATCCTCGATGGTGAGGATGTGGTTGGCCGCGTTGGCATTGCGGTAGTCGAGCATGGAGGCGAGGGTGGTCGACTTGCCCGAACCCGTCGCGCCGACCACGAGCACCAGGCCGCGCTTCTCCATCACCAGCTGCAGGAGCACGGGCGGCAGGCTCAGGTCCTCCAGCTTCGGGATGTCCGCGCTCACGAAGCGGATGACGGAGGCGACCGAGCCCTTCTGCCAGAAGACGTTCACGCGGAAGTTGCCCAGGCCCATCATCGGCTTCGAGAGGTTCAGCTCCAGGTCCTTCTCGAACGCCGCGATCTGCGGCGGCGTGAGCATCTCGTAGACGATCTTCTTCGTCGTCTCCCCGTCCATCACCGCGGGGTTCACCGGCAGCATGTTTCCCTGGATCTTGATCATGATCGGGGATCCGGCGGAGATGAAGATGTCGGACGCCTTCTTCTCGGCCATCAGCTGCAGGAGCTTCTCGATGAACATGGGGCGCCTCGGGAATCCGGGATGGGGTCGGGGGTGGGGCTAGTCGCCCCGCAGCAATTCGTTGATGCCGGTCTTGGCCCGTGTCTTCGCGTCGACCTGCTTGATGATCACGGCGCAGTAGAGACTATACCGGCCGTCATGGCCGGGCAAGTTGCCGGACACCACGACGGCGCCCGGCGGCACCGCGCCGTAGGACACCTCGCCGGTGGCGCGGTTGTAGATCTTGGTGGACTGGCCGATGTAGACGCCCATGGAGATCACCGCGCCCTCGCCGACGATCACGCCCTCGACGATCTCGCTGCGCGCGCCGATGAAGCAGTTGTCCTCGATGATGGTCGGGTTGGCCTGCAGGGGCTCGAGCACGCCGCCGATGCCCACGCCGCCGGAGAGGTGCACGTTCTTCCCGATCTGCGCGCAGGAGCCCACCGTGGCCCACGTGTCCACCATCGTCGACTCGTCGACGTAGGCGCCGATGTTCACGTAGGAGGGCATGAGGACCGCGTTCCGGGCGATGTAGGCCCCGTGGCGCACCGTCGCCGGCGGCACCACGCGATAGCCCCCGGACGCGAAGTCGGCCTGCGAGAAGTTGGCGAACTTGGAATCGACCTTGTCGAAGTAGTGCGTGAACCCGCCCTGCATGATCGCGTTGTCGCGCAGGCGGAAGGAGAGCAGCACCGCCTTCTTCAGCCACTGGTGCGTGATCCAGGCGCCGTCCTTCTTCTCCGCGACGCGCAGGCGCCCGGAATCGAGTTCGGCCAAAGCCTGCGCCACGGCGGCGGCCACTTCCGGCGGCGCGGTCGCGGGCGTGAGGCTCGCGCGGTTCTCGAACGCCTGTTCGATGACGGATTGCAGTGTCTTCATGTCGGTAACCCTGGTGTGCGATGGGGGACCGCGTTCGTCGCGCGCTGGCGCACGAAGTCGCGGATGCGGCGGCCGGCCTCGGCGGCTTCGTCCACCGTGGAAACGAGTGCGATGCGCACGTGCCCGCGACCGGGGTTGGTGCCGTGCGCCTCGCGCGAGAGGTAGCTGCCGGGCAGGACGGTCACGTTGGCGGTCGCGTAAAGGTCGCGCGCGAAGGATTCGTCGTCGCCCGGCACCGCGGTCCAGTAGTAGAAGGCCGCCTCGGGATGCACGAGGGGCAGCACCGGGTTCACGAGGTCGAAGAAGGCGGCGAACTTCTCCCGGTACAGGCGGCGGTTGTCGGCCACGTGCTGCTCGTCGTTCCAGGCGGCGATCGAGGCGAGCTGCACGCTCCCGGACATCGCCGAGCCGTGGTAGGTGCGGTAGAGGAGGAAGTCCCTGAGGGCCGCGGCGTCCCCGGCCGCGTATCCGGAGCGCAGTCCCGGCGCGTTCGAGCGTTTCGAGAGCGACCCCATCACCACCAGGCGGGCGAAGTCGTGGCGTCCGAGGCGGTGGGCGGCCGCCAGCGCGCCCAGCGGCGGCGCGGACTCGTCGAAGTAGATCTCGCTGTAGCACTCGTCAGCGACGATGGTGAAGCCGTGGCGATCGGCGAGCCCGAAGAGGTGCTCCCATTCCACGAGCCTCGCGACGCGGCCGTTGGGGTTGTTGGGCGAGCAGACGTAGAGCAGCCGCGTGCGCTTCCACACGTGCTCGGGGACCGCGGCCCATTCCGGGGCGAATCCGGCGGCCGGCGACGAATTGACGAAGTAGGGGCGCGCCCCGCCGAGGAAGGCTGCGCCCTCGTAGATCTGGTAGAACGGATTGGGGCAGACGACGAGCGCATCGTGCTCGCCCGGATCGAGGATCGCCTGGGCGATCGCGAACAGCGCCTCGCGGCTGCCCAGTGTGGACAGCACCTGCGTTTCCGCATCGATGCCGGGGAGCGCATGCCGGCGCGCGAGCCACGCCGCGATCGCCGCGCGCAACTCCGGCATCCCCCGGGTGAGCGGGTAGCGGGCCAGACCGCCGAGGTTTGCCGTCACCGCGTCCTTCAGGAACGCGGGCGTCGGGTGCTGCGGCTCGCCGATGGAGAGGTTCACGTGCGCGAGGCCCGCCGGCGGCGTGACGCCGGAGAGCAGCGCGCGCAGCTTTTCGAAGGGGTAGGGCTTGAGGAGTCCCAGGCGGGGATTCATGGGCGATGCGATCGATGGCGGCCGAACGCGGATTATACGGGCGCCGTGCCGCGCTACTCCTCGAGGAGCCCCAGGCGGACGAGCGGAAGGCGCAGCCACCAGCGCAGGCCGCGGCGGCGCAGGATCTCCGCCTCCTTTTCCGCCAGCACGGCGTCCCTCGCGGCGATGTCGTCATCGCGGCCGGCCAGCAACCGCGCGTGCGCCTGCGCGGATTCGCGGGCTGTCTCGCCGGCCGCCTCGAGACCGCGGCGCAGGGACTGCACCGCGGCCTCGCGTTCGGCCACCTGCTTCTCCAGCGCCGCGGCGTGCGCGGCATAGACATCGAGGTCGCGCATCACCTTCTCGTAATCGCGGTGTACCCATTCGTCGCGGTCGGCGAGCACCGAGAGGGTGGCCGGGAGCATGCCGAGGGTGGCCGCCAACCGGCTGGCGGCGACGATGAAGTACAGGGGATGGTCGAGGGCAGGTGCGACGAGGGTCGGGTTCGCCTCGGACACCTCCACGAACTGCGCGACCTCGGAAGCCGGCTCGGGCGCGATCACCGAGTAGAAGCCGGGCTGCTGGCCGTACCAGCGGACATGCCGGAAGTGCCGCGCCACGAGTGTCTCCAGTTCCTCGCGGTAGAGTTCCCGCACGTGGAAGGGGTTCGCGTAGGAGCGCCGGTCGCTGTACTCGCGCTTGTTGGGGGAGGAGAGGAGCAGCAGCCCGTCGGGCGCCAGCACGCGCGCGATCTCGGCGAGGAAGGCCTCCTGCTCGCCGATGTGCTCGACCGTCTCGAAGGAGATGAAGAGGTCGGTCGAGGCGTCCGCGAGCGGCAGGCGCGCGCACGGGGCTTCCACGAAGTCGAGGTTCGCGATGCCGGCGTAGGCGGCGCGCGCGTGCGCGATGGCCTCGCCGGAAATGTCGGCGCCGGTGACGCTCGCCGCTGTCCTCGCGAGCAGCGCCGCGCCGTAGCCCTCGCCGCAGGCGGCATCCACGACGCGCCGTCCGGCGGCGAAGCGCGCCGCGAAGTGATAGCGGTGCCAGTGCTCCACCCAGATCTCCCCGCGCGCGCCGGGTATGAAACGCTCGCCGGTGAATGCGAGTTCGCCGCTCATCGGATCCACCCGCGGCGGCGCAGGAGGTTCACGAGGGGGCGCCGCCGCGCGGCGAGCCAGGCCAGCGGGCCGGAGGCGCCCATGAAGCGCCGCACGTCGTCGCGCGTGACCAGCATCAGGGCCTGCGAGCGGGCGTAGTTCTCGGCCATTTCCGAGATCGCGCGCGGGCTGAGGGTGACGCGCAGCGCCTCCTGGCGCGCCCGCGCGTCGGCGTAGGCGCGGTCGAGGAGCTCCTGGCGGCCCGCCGCGTCGCGGGTGTCCGCCGGCACGCGGTACTTGGAGGTCGTCTTCTCCACGAGCACGAAGTCGTCGGCGAGCGTGTAGCGGGTCCACAGGTTCCAGTCTTCCAACTGGTCCATGTCCTCCGCGAACCCGCCGTGGCGCTCGTAGAGCGAGCGATGGAAGAGCACGGCCTGGATGGGCAGGAAATTGTGGTGCCACAGCGTCAGGCGGTCGAACGGCTGGCGATGGATCGTCGCGTGCATGGTCTCATCGTACTCGGCGCGGTCGCGGTCGTGCACCTGCGTGCGCGTCTCCCAGGCCAGCCCGTAGGCGCCTCGCGCCCCCCTGGCGAGGGCGGCGCGCAGCAGCACCTCGACGTGGTCGGCGAAGAACACATCGTCGTCGTCGAGGAAGTTGAGCCATTCGCCGCCGGCCAGCGCCAGCGCCCTGTTGCCCGCCCGGGCGCGGCCCACCCGGGTGCCGGTGGCCTCGTAGCGGATGTCGAGGCGGTTGCGGAATTCCTCGACGATCGCCCGCGAGGCGGGCGGCCCGTCCTCGACCACCACGACCTCGAGGTTGGCGTGGGTCTGGTTCGCGCAGGAGGCCAGCGCCTCGCGCAGCCAGGCCGGGCGTTCCACGGTGCGGATGAGGATCGAGACCAACGGGTGCGCGTCTTCCGGGTGTTCGCGGCGGGAGCGGAAATCGTGGAACGCGCCGTCGCGGCGCGTCTCGTAGCCCCAGCCGGCGAACAGGGGATGGAACGCATCCGTGGGTGCCACGCGCGTGCCGAGGAAATGTGGCGCGCGGGCGAGCGCCCGCATTCCCGCCTTCACGAGTCCGAGCCGCCGCCCCGGAAACGACTGTGGCGCCAGGATTTCCGCGCCGAGCATCGCAAACCCTTGCACGACGCGTGCCATGCCGCCGAAGCGCATGCGCAGGCAGAGGTTGGTCTCGACGCCGCCGAACACCTGCAGCGGCTTCACCTCGGCCGCCTCGCGGTAAGTGCGGTGCACGACGGCGCAGCGCGGCTGGTAGGTGAGCCGCCATCCCGCGGCGCGCAGGCGCCAGGAAATATCGACATCCTCCCCGTACATGAAGATGGCATCGTCGAAGCCGTCGACTGCGTCGTACGCGGCGCGGCGAAACAGTGTCGCGGCTCCGCTCACCCAAGGCGCGTCGAGAGTCGCCGGATCGTAGGCTTTCGGGTGCTCGTAGGGGATCTGGCGCATCTCCCAGGCGGCGACGCTCGCGTCGTCGCCGGCCGCGATCGTCACGAGCGATTCGAGAGCGCCCGGCTCGACGATGCAATCCTGGTTGATGACCAGCAGCCACGGCGCGGTCGCGCGCGCCGCGTTGGCGTCGTGGCCGCGGCCGAACCCGAGGTTGCTGCCGGAGCTCCGCACGTCGACGCGCGCCCAGGCGCCGGAAAATCGCTGCGCCAGCGCCTCGATCTCCCCCGCCGTTGCCGTCTCCGGGCGGTTGTCCAGCACCAGGAGGTTCAGGCGCAGCGTCGCGGCGGCCTCGGCGAGGCTCGCGAACAGGGCGGAGAGGAGGGCGAGGTCGGGCCGGTAGGTGACGACGCTCAGGTCAACGTCGCGCATCGAGGGCGAGCTTGAGGAGGATCCGGCGCAGGAACGCGGGCAGCAGGTCGAAGGCTTCCTTGTGCGGCAGCAGCCCGGCGATCTCGGCTTCCTGCTGCCCGCGGATTTGCGTCGACTCCGCAAGCTCCGCCTGCACCGCGCGCACGTCCGCCTCCAGCTTCGCGATCCAGGCGCGCGCCTCGGACTCGAATGCCGCGGCGCGTTCTCGCGTCTGCTCGAGCGCCGCGAGCGTCTGCGCGATCTCGTCAGAGAGGCGGACGAGCTCCTTGCGGAACAGGGTCGAGTCGACGTTCTTCGCGACGAGCGAGGCAATGGCGTCCTCGCCCGCGGCGTCCGGCGCGGCCGGGTCGATGCCGTAGCGCGCGTAGAAGGCGTCGAGGGAGCGGATCATGGCGTCGAGGGGCGGAATGCGCGCGACATCGGGCTGCGCGAGACGCGATTGTACGCGCGCCCTTTCCTCTTCCCTTGCGCCGCCCGCCAGGGCGCGGACCGCGGCGGCGATCCCGTCCACGTCGAAGGGCTCCGGCAGCAGCCATCCGCCGCCGTGCGCGGCGATGCGCTCCGCCAGCGCGCCGCGCGGCGCCGCGAGCACGGGAATGCCGGCGGCCCACGCGTCCGAGAGTGCGTAGCTGAAGCTCTCCGGCGCCTCGTTCGGCATGAGCACGAGGCACGCGCCGTAGCCGCGCAGCAGCCCCGGGGCATCGCCTTCCGCGAAGGCGCCGTGCACGAAGAGCCGGTCCGGGACGCGCCAGCCCGGATGGAGCTGGCGATCGAGATAGCCGATGACGACCAGGCCGATGTCGCTGCCTGCGAGCCGGGAAGCGAGCGCGTCGACGCAATCGGATCCCTTGTGCGGGCCCAGCGCCCCCAGGAGCGCCACGACGTGCCGGGGACGATGCCGGGCGAACTCCGCGCGCGGCGCGAGCGGCGTCACCGACGCGGGGGCGCTTCCGTTGGGCACGATGTCCACCGCCAGTCCCGGCACCCGCGCGGTCGCGAGTTCCGCGAGCCAGCGCGAGGGGGCGAGCACCGCCTTGGCCGCGCGCAGGACGCGCGCGGTTTCCGCGAGCCAGCGCGGATCGCCCGCGAGCCGATCGCCGCCTTCGAAAGCATCGGGCGAAAGGAAAAGGACGTCGTGCAGCGTGGCGATGAGCGGCACACCCAGCGCCGCGCATGCCCATTCGGCACGGCGGCGCGGGGCGTCGGTCAACTGGTGCAGGTGTACCAGGCCCACGCGCCGTGCGCGCAACCATTGCGCCAACCTGTCCGCACCGGCCGCGGTGGCGTCGGCGACCAGGGGAAGGAAGCGCCCGGTCCGCGGGTCTTCGATCACGTCGGCGCCGTCGCCCGCATGCCAGACGAGCTGCGGGCGGTCGACGCCGCGCAGCACGTCGCGCAGGTGCCGGTCCACGCCACCGCCGAACGGGCTGGTGACGTGCAGGATGGCGCTCGTGTTCATCGGGCCGGTGTGGGGAGGGACGGTAGAATCATGCCTGAAAGTGTCCCGCCTCCCTTCGCTCCCCGTCCTGTCGCTGCTCGCCGGTGCCACCCTCTGGGGCATCGTCTGGTATCCCTATCGCCTGCTCGGCCAGGCGGGTCTCGACGGCGCCTGGGCGTCGGCACTCACCTATGGCGTGGCACTCGCCATCGGCAGCCTGTTGTTCCTCCGGCACTGGCGCGACGTGATGCTCGCGCCCTGGGCCTGCCTGGCGATGGGATTCGCCATCGGCTGGAGCAACCTCGCCTACGTGATCGGCGTGCTGGAGGGCGAGGTGATGCGCGTGCTCCTCCTCTTCTACCTGGCGCCGCTCTGGACCGTGCCGCTCGCGCACTGGCTCCTCGGCGAGCGACTCGATACGCGCGGCGCACTGGTGATGGCGGTTGCGCTGGCCGGAGCCGTGGTCATGCTCTGGCATCCGGACCTGGGCCTGCCCTGGCCGGCCGCGCGCGCGGAGTGGCTGGGCGTCGCGGCGGGCTTCTTCTTCGCGCTGGGCAACGTGCTCGTGCGCAGGCTCGAAGGGCTGCGCGACACGACGAAGTCGCTCGCCATCTGGGCAGGGGTTGCGGCCGTATCCGTCCTCTACCTTCCCCTGGCGCCGACTGGCATGGCAAAAGCGATGCAGGTCGCGACGGTGACCTGGGACATCTGGCTGCCGGTCGGGCTCGCGCTGCTGGTGATGAGCCTCGCGCTGCAGTATGGGCTCTCGCGGGTGCCCGCCAACCGCGCGATCGTGATCCTGCTCTTCGAACTGGTCGTCGCGGCGATCGCTTCGTACTGGCTGGCCGGCGAACGCCTGCGCCTGCAGGACTGGATCGGCGGGTCGCTCATCGTGCTGGCGAGCTTCGCGAGCGGGCTACGACGCGTGGACCGCGAGGACCAGACGGCGCAGGATCCGCGCGACCTCGCGTGACGCGCGGCTGAGCGGGTGGTGGGTGGTGGTCTTCATCATCACGCAGCGGGGCAACCTGGGGTCGGTGATGCGGCGCGCCGCGAAATGCGCATCGAATCGCTGCAGCTGCACGAGATGTTGACTCCAGAGTGCGTACCGGCGCCCGCGCGAAATGATCGCGTGCTGGGCTTCGACGGAGTCGGCCTCCAGCACCACGTTCAGCTGGAGCCCGCGACGGCGGGCCTCCTCGTCGACGCGCAACCGCAGCCCATTGGGTGCGGCGGGCAGCACCAGCGGCACCGACGCCAAGAGGCGGAAAGGCAACTCGTCGCCTGCGCCCCCAAGATCGGGGTTGCCCACCACCATCACGTCCGACCTGCCGAGCACCTCCGGCCTTCCCAGGCCCGTCGTGCCGTAGCGGGTGACCAGCGCGATGTCGACCCAGCCGTGCGACAGCCAATCCTCATGCTCCACGCTGAAACTCTCCAGCAGGCGCAGCACGATGCCGGGAAATCGCTGGCGCACCTCCTCGAAGAGATCGGCGGCCAGCATCCGCATGTACATCGTCAGGAGGGCCACCGTCACAGTGCCGCTCGGCGTGCGCGTCTGGTCGCGGATGTCGGCCGAGAACTGATCGGCATGGGCCAGTAATGCCCGGGCCCTCAGCAGCGTCAGCTCGCCGGCGGCAGTGAGCTTGACGCCGCGGCCAGTACGGTGAAAGAGCGTGACTTGCAGGCTGTCCTCCAGCGCGCGCAGCACGCGGCTCACCGTCGGCTGTGTCACGCCGATAACGGCCGCCGCATGCGACAGGTTGCCCAGTTCGGCCACCTTCACGAACAGCCGCAGGGCCTCGATGTCGGGTGCTCTGTCAGGCATGCGCAAATCGTATACCAGCTAGTCGGCTCGCTGGCTAGTTCCGTCGGTGCGGCCGCCGTATGGTCGCGACCATGGATGGGAAGTACGGTTCGTGCTGTCGAGTGAATCATCAATCGAAAAGGAGATCCGCCATGATCCGGGCAGTCGCAACTCTTCTCGCAGCGGCGATTTCTGTGATCGCACCGATATCGGCGAGCGCGCAGTCGTGGCCGACGAAGCCCGTGCGCATCGTCGTGGCATACCCGCCGGGCGGGGCCACCGACCTGCAGGCAAGGCTGGTGGCGGCCAAGCTGAAAGACCGATGGGGTGTCCCGGTAGTCGTCGAGAACAAGCCGGGGGGCAATACGGTCATCGCGACCGAGACGGTCGCCAAGGCGGCGGCTGATGGGCACACCGTTCTCCTCACGGCCATGCCGTTCGCGCTGAATCCCTTGCTCATCGCCAAGCTTCCCTACAACACCGCCACGGACCTCGTGCCGGTGACGTTGCTTGCGACGATTCCGAATGTTCTCGTGGTGTATCCCGGGTTGCCGGTCAATTCGCTCGACGACCTGATCAAGCTGGCCCGTGCGGAACCGGGGTCGGTGTCGTTCGCGTCGACCGGTCAGGCCACCTCCACCCACCTCTCGGGCGAGTTGTTCGCGAAGATGGCCGGCCTTCGGCTCAACCATATCCCGTACAAGGGAAGCGCGCCGGCGCACATCGACCTGATCTCGGGACGGGTCTCGATAATGTTCGACAACGGGGCGCTGCAGCACGTGAAGGGCGGGAAACTGAAGGCGATCGCGGTGACATCCGCGAAGCGGGTGCCGTGGCTGCCGGATACCCCAACCATGACCGAGCAGGGGCTCGCGGGGTACGAAGCGGCGGCTTGGTACGGCGTCTTTGCCCCGGGGGGAACGCCCGGAGAGATCGTTCGGAAGCTCGCGGACGACATCACCTGGGCGGTGCGTTCGCCCGACACGGTGGAGAAGCTGACCGTTGCCGGCGCGATCGCGGGCGGGGGCTCTCCGGAGGATTTCCGGAGCTTCCTGTCCATCGAGACGGAAAAGTGGGGGCGACTGGTCAAGGACCTCGGCATGAAACCGGAGTGACCGATATTTCATCGCAGAGGAATGACCATGCATTACATCGCCAAAGAGACATCCAACGTTCAAAGCCTGCTGGTGGACTATGCCAGGAGCGGCCGGTCGGAATCCTACGTCGGCCGTACCTCGGAGCCGTATCTGATCGTCGCCGACGAGAAGTCCATCGAGCAGGTGGCCTACGCTTGCGGGGCAGCGCATGACTGGCGGCTGCCGTCCGGCGCCAGCCGTGGCCCGATCGAAGCGCCGCACGCGTACCTCTTCTACCTGCTCAACAACACGCGCACCTACCGGGTCTACGAGCAAACGATCATCGCCGGGCTTCCGTCAGGTCGCGCGCAACTCCACGGCGGCGACGATTTTCACTACCACAACCCGATCTTGAGCGGAGACGTCCTCGCCGTCACCGCCACGATCCTGCCCAGCTACAGGAAGAAGGGACGTCATGGAGAGCTGGAATTCTTCAGCGACGAGTGGCGCATGTACAACCAGCGCAACGAGCTGGCGGCCCGGCTCATTCGCAAGGGGATCGCCCTCGATTTCGGCGAATCCGGGACGCTCACGTCGCCTGCCGAGAACCGGGTCGGCTTCCCGCCGGATCCCGGGGCGCCGACATGGGTGCGCGAAACCAGCGTCGAATCCGCCTTCAAGGTCGATCAGACCACCCACCTCAAGCGCCACCCGAAGTTCACCTGGATGTCGATGATGGGATGGCTGGCCGCGGTGGACGAGTACTCCCCGACGCATTACGACCCGGACTTCGCCAAGGCGCACCGGTACGGCGGCGGCCGGAACATCGTGGCAGGCCCGCAGCTGGCGTCCGCCATGGTCGCCGCGCTCGAGGAATCACTCGGGCCCGGCTGGTGGATCAGCGACTACGAGAATGTGCAACGCCGGGCGGTGTACCCGAACGAGACGCTGATTAGTTTCAGCAAGGTTCACTCGATCCGCGACGGCGCCGCCTTTATTCATCTCTGGCTGATTGACGCGGAAGGGGTCGTCAAGGGAACCGGCGAGGCGACCGTGCGGGCCGTCACCACGCAGAGGAGGGTGCCGGCATGAGTGCCGGGGAGCTGAAGCTGCCGGCCGCGGGAGAGAGCCTGGAAATCGTCAGGACGGTCGACGATTCGTTGCTCACCCCCCGCTACGGAAAGCCGGACATCGTGGTGCTCGCGTCGCCGGCCGTGGTGTCCCTCATGGAGATTGCCAGCCTGCAACTGGTCGAGCGGGATCTTCCCGCCGACTTGACCTCGGTAGGGATCCGCATGACGTTCGAGCACCTGGCACCGTCCTACGCCGGCGCCGAGATCGTGACGCGGGCAACAGTGCGGCAGGTGTCGGGCCGGCGCATCGAGCTGGAGGTCGAGTCGTTCGAGGGGCGCACGCTCGTCGCGCGAGCCGCGCACACGCGCGCGATCGCTTCGAGGTCCAAGTTCCGCCCGCCGGCCGGGGGCACGGACGATCCGGGAATCCGGGCCTCCCGATCAGCGGCTCCGTCGAATCCGGACGCGAAGCCGAAGGATGCCAATGGACGTTAGGTCCATCTTGCGCAGGGCCGCGAACTACTACGCACGTCAACCAGCCGTCGTGGTAAGTGGCAAGGAATATACGTTCGAGGAATGCTGGCGCAGAGGGCTGAGATGTCACAACGGACTCCGGTCGATCGGCCTGTTGCCGGGAGATCGGGTGGGCGTGCTGGATGACAACACCATTCTGGGTGTCGACATCTATCTTGCGTGCGCCATTGGAAACTTTGTCCGGGTCCCGCTGTACTGGAGAAACAGCGTCGATCGGCATCTTCAAATGATCCGCAAGTCCGGATGCCGAATTGTGCTGGCATCCGGAGACGCACCTTCGGAATTGGCCAGGGCAAGAGCGGAAAACCCGTTCTTGAGGGAAATCGTTGTGGCGGATGGCGGATACGAGAGTTGGCTGGCGGATCAGTCCGAAGAGGAGGGAAGCAACCAGATCAGCGGCGATGACTTGTGCGTGATCAAGTTCACCGGGGGGACAACCGGCGAATCCAAGGGAATACCCAATACACATCGCCAATGGATTGCCATTGGACGGGACACGCTGTCGTTCAAGCCGCGCATCTGCACGGGAGACACGATGTTGCACGTGGCGCCGCTGAGCCACGCGTCCGCGTATTACTTCCTGCCGGCATGGGCTCAGGGTGCAAGGCAAATCTTCGGATCCGGTCTCGAGTCAGCCGAGATCGTGGCGCTGATGGATCGGGAGAAGGTCAATCACGCATTCATGCCGCCCACGCTGCTCAACATGCTGGCCAACACTGGCAATGCGTCGAATTGCGATTGGGGAGCTCTGCGAACTCTGGCAATCGGATCGGCACCGATTGGCATCAATACCCTGATGAAGGCCGAGGAGGTGTTTGGCCGAAGGGTGCTTTATCAAACCTATGGAACCAACGAAGCTGTGCCCATAGCTGGGATGGGGCCAGACGCATGGTTCGCGGAATTGAATGGATCAGAGCCGATGAAAGCCGTCGGAAAGCCGCTTCCGTGCGCTGACATGGAGATTTGGGATGGGGAAGGAAACGTGCTGCCTGTAGGGGAAGTCGGCGAGATCGTCGCGAAATGCGACGGTCAGATGAACGGCTATTGGATGGACCCGGTGGAGACGAGCAAGAAAGTCGTCAACGGATGGATCAAGACCGGCGATCTCGGCAGGATCGACAGGAATGGGTATTTGTATCTTACGGATCGCGTCGGGGAGATGGTGATTTCCGGCGGCCACAACATCTATCCGGGGGAATTGGAGAAGATAATTTCCGGCCATCCGGACGTCCTGGAAGTCTGCGTGTTCGGTGTTCCGGATAAAAAATGGGGTGAAACACCGATAGCAGTATGTCAAGTCAAGCGAGGCAGCAAGGTCACCGACGGAGACATCAAATCCCTGGTCACCAAGGAGATCGGCTCTTACATGAAGCCGAGCAAAGTGCGGATCATTCTTGACCCGCTTCCGAAGAGTGCCGTCGGCAAGATTTCCAGGAAGCTGATGCGGGAAGCCTATCTGGGTACGTCGGCTCCTGCGCAGGAATGAACGGATCACAAGGAGGAGAGCATGAAGAAGCCGCTATTGACACTCGCCCTCGTTCTTTGGGCGTTGTTCGGCCACGCAGCCTTTGGACAACAGTATCCCTCCAGGCCGATACGCATCGTCGTCCCGTTCGGCGCCGGGGCCGGGGTGGATTCCCTGGCACGCGGAGTCGGCAAGCTGCTGACCGAGCGGCTCGGCCAGCCGGTCGTGATCGAGAACCGGCCCGGCGCAGGAGGCAACATCGGCGTGGAAGCGGTGGCCAAGGCGACGCCGGATGGCTACACGCTGCTCATGGGAAGCAACGGCCCGCTCGCGGCGAATGTCAGTCTCTACGAGAAACTGCCCTTCGATCCGGCCAAGGACCTGACTCCGATCGTTCTCATGGGGCGACTGCCCATGATCCTGGTGGCGAGCAATGCCGCGCCGGCAGGCTCCGTCTCCGGACTCATCGATCTCGCGAAATCCAGCCCTGGCGGACTCAACTTCGGCGCCTCCAATACCACGGCCCGCGTCTGGGTCGACCTGCTGGGGCGCATGACCAGCACCAAGAACGAGACGGTGCAGTACAAGAACGTCGGCACTCTGCTCAGCGATGTCATCGGCGGCCAGATTCAGTATGCTTTCGAGAACGTGGGTCCCTCGATGCCGCACATCCGCGCGGGCAAGGTCAAGGCGCTTGCGGTGACCAGCCACAAGCGGGCCGGGTTTGCCCCGGAAATTCCTTCGTTCGGCGAATTCGGGCTGACCCGCTACGACCTGGTGGTGTGGTATGCGCTGCTCGCACCCAAGGGCACGCCGGCGGACGTCGTCCAGCGACTCAACGCCGAGGTCAACAAGATGTTGCGGGATTCGCCCGAAATCGTTCAGCTGTCGGCGACGATCGGGATGGAAATCGCGGGCGGTACACCGGAGCTGCTGGGCGAGTACCAGAAGGCCGAGATCGCCAAGTGGGACGAGTTGGTCAGGACCACCGGCATCAAGCTCTACTAGGCCCCCGCACGCAACCCGCTCGCGGCCGGTGGCCGGTCGCGCGAAACAGGACTCGTTGAAATGGGGCCCCTGGCAGGCATCAGGATCGTGGAGTTCGCCGGGATCGGCCCGGGTCCCATGTGTGCAATGCTTCTCGCGGACATGGGCGCCACGGTCCTTCGGGTATCTCGCAAGGACCCTGCGGGGCTGGGAATACAGCGCCCGTTGTCGCACGACCTCCTGTTGCGCAATCGATATTCCATCGAAGTCGATCTGAAGCAGCCGGAATCCATTCCTTTTGTGCTCGATCTCATTGGCAAGGCGGATGCCCTCATCGAGGGTTTCCGGCCAGGCGTGATGGAGCGGCTGGGCCTGGGGCCCGACATCTGCCTGGGCAGAAACCCAAGACTGGTTTACGGTCGCATGACCGGTTGGGGGCAGACCGGTCCGCTCGCGCATGCGGCGGGCCATGACATCAACTACATCGCGGTGACCGGCGTTCTGGCTGCCATCGGTCGCCGGGATCAATTGCCTTCCGTTCCCATGAATCTCGTTGGCGACTTCGGTGGCGGGGCCATGTACCTGGCAATGGGGATCCTGGCTGCGCTGCTCGATGCGCGTTCATCCGGCGAGGGGCAGGTGGTCGACGCCGCCGTCGTCGACGGCACGGCATCGCTCGCAACCCTGCAGTACGGTCTGCATGGCGCCGGTTCGCAGACCGAAATCCGAGGCGACAACATTCTCGACACCGGGGCGCATTTCTACGATGTCTATGAGTGCGCCGACGGCAAACTGATCTCGATCGGCCCGATCGAAGGCAAGTTCTATGCGGAACTGCTCCGCTTGCTTGAGATCGACGGCACGACCATCGGGCCGCATCTTGATCGGTCCAATTGGCAAAGGGGCCATGAGGTGATCGCCTGCAAGTTCATGAGGCACACCCAGAAGTACTGGTGCGAATTGCTGGAGGGTACTGACGTGTGCTTTGCGCCGGTCCTGAGATGGTCCGAGGCACCGAATCATCCGCATCTCAGGGCGCGGGGCACCTTCATCGAGGTGAACGGCATTACGCAGCCGGCGCCCGCGCCGCGGTTCAGCCGTACGGTTTCCGCCAAGCCCGTCCCGCCACAGCCGGTGACAAGAGAAAACACCGCAATGGCACTCTCGGCGTGGTTGACCACGGACGAGATCGAAGCGCTGCTCCTGTCATCAGTCCTCAACTGAGGATTCAGCGCTGCCCGCAGGTCTCGCGGGCTGCGTTTCTGTGCCGGACTAGCCAGGTCCCGCGCCGGGCCTCAGGCCGCGGCGTGGGGCGCGGGCGTGGCCTCTCCCGTGACGGCGTCGATCGCCATGCCCGGCTCGGCGATCACGACGCGTGCGTTCGGCAGGCGTTTCTCCACCGCCGCCTTGAACTCGGGCCAGGGCGACGAGGAGACACCCATCATGCGGTGGAAGTGATCGTGCGGCGGATACAACACGACGATCTTCGGGTTCAGGGCCGCCGCACCGCGCGCCACGTCCTCCGTGAAGGCGAGCTGCATCCCGGCGAGGAGCACGTCTGTGCGCAGCCGCCTGCCGATCTCCGCGATCTCCGCGTCCGTCATCTTGGTGTTGAAGCCCTCGTTGTAGTTGAGGACGGTGAGCCCGCCGGGAAGCGTCACGTGGAAGCCCGTGTAGTCGGAGTAGAACGGCGCATTGGTGGCGCTCGACCAGGCCCACGAGAGCTGCGTGGCGTTGCCCTGGAACACCGCCTTGGTGAGGGCCTTCCACAGGTTGATGTCGCGGTGCTGCCACTTGAACGACGTGATGTGGAAGCCGCGCACGTCCACGGGCGTGAAGGGCTCCACCGCGTGCAGGCGTTCGCGCGGCACGCGGCTGCGCCAGCTCAGGTAGTCGCACACGGCCTTCGTCCCGACGACGTCGGCGCCGCTGCGGGCCGCCACGGCGGGTATGTCGAGGTAATGCTCCTCGTGGCCGTGCGTGGCGCAGATCACCGAGGCGTGCGCGAAGTCCTCGAGGCCGTACCACCGCGCGCCGCAGTACTCGCGGAAGAAGGGGTCGAAGAACAGGTTGCCCGCGGGCGTCTCGATGGACAGGGCGGACCACCCGAAGTAACGGATCGTCGGATTCACGCGCGAGCTCTCCTACTTGAGTTCGACGATCGCGTCGACTTCCACCGCGGCGCCGGCCGGAAGGGAGGCCACGCCCACGGCGGCGCGCGCATGCCCGCCGGCATCGCCGAACACGGCCACCATCAGGTCGGAGGCGCCGTTCACGCACTTGGGCGCGTCGGTGAATTCGGGCGAGGAGTTCACGAAGCCGCCCAGGCGCAGCACGCGCGCGACGCGATCCAGGTCGCCGCCGCACGCGGCCTTCAGCTGCGCGAGGATGTTGAGGCCGCACTGGCGGCCGGCCGCATATCCGTCGTCGACGGAGACTCCGGCGCCGAGGCGACCGGCGTAGGCGATCTTGCCGTCGCGGAAGGGGAGCTGGCCGGAGATGTAGACCGTCTTGCCGCTCACGGTGTAGCCGACGTAGTTCGCGACGGGTGCGGCGGCAACGGGCAACTCGAGGCCGAGGGCGGCCAGTTTCTGTTCGGCTTGCGACATGTGTTTCTCTCGTCTCCTGTTTGCGGCCGCGCGGCGGGTGCCGCGCCTCAGGCCGTGAAGTTACCGGGTTTGCGGTCCGTCTTGATGCGCTTCCCGCCGGGCTCGAAGCCGGCGCTGTTCCGGAAGATGTTGGGCTTGCGGTAGATCGCGAGGATGGTGCAGCCCTCCGCGCTGTGCGTCTCGTGCATCGACTGGGGCTTGCGCCAGACGAACTCGCCGGCGCGCGCGATGCCGTCGTGGTCGGAGAAGGAGCCCTCGAGCACCCAGGTCTGCTCGATTTCCGGGTGCTTGTGGAAGGGCAGCGTGGTGCCCGGCTGCCAGCGCAGCAGGCACGTCATCTCGCCGCGCGCCCGGTCCTCGTAGAGCACCTTGATTTCGATGCCTTCGAACTGCGAAGGCTTCCAGTCCATGGCGGCGGGCTTCAGGTATACCGACCCGCCGGGCGTGGGTTCGAGGTGCCCGTGCAGGCGCTCCGGGGCGGGCGGGCGTTCCTCCGGCCGGGCGCTCATCCGAGGGGACCCTTGCCGAAGTGGTGCGCGTAGCCGCTCCGCTGGTCGACCTGCACCGTGTTGTGCCAGTAGATGACGCGCTTCGCCCACGCCTTCTGCGACTCGACCACCTTGGCGAAGAGCGGATTCTCGGCGGATCTCTTGCGGATCACGGCGTTCCAGGCCTTGAGCTGGGCCTCGAGGATGGGCTTGGGCGTGATGTAGACCGAGACCTTCTTCGCCGCCTGCAGCTCGAGCAGGTCCTGCGACATGCGGTGCATCTCCTTCCACAGCCCGTCCGCGCTCGCGGCGTGGCCGGCGTGCTTGAGGATCACCTTGATGTCCTCCGGCAGCGCATCGAACTTCTTGCGGTTGTACATCACCTCGCAGAAGTTGTTGGACATGTGGTAGCTCTGCTGGAAATAGTACTTGGCGACGTCGGGGAAGCCCATGATGCGGTCGTCGGTCGCGCTCGCGAACTCGGCCCCGTCGAGCACGCCGCGGTCGATGGCGGGGACGATGTCGGCCGGCGCCATCTGCACGGTGGACATGCCCAGCTCGTTGAACATGTCGACCGCGAGCCCCGAGGTGCGGAACTTCAGGCCCTTCAGGTCGGCCAGTCCCTTGACCGGCTTCTTGAACCAGCCCATGGGCTCGCACGGCACGGGGCAGAAGTGGAAGCTCATCACGTCGAGCTGCGCCGCCG
>CAZOIB010000035.1:0-1917 GCA_964579785.1 uncultured Lysobacter sp.
TGCCGCGCACCTGCTTGCCGTACATGTTCTTCAACTTCATGACGCCGAAGATCGCGCAGGCCGTCTCGTTGGGGTCCGACAGGAGCTCGAAGGGAAACGCGAACTTCTGCCTGAACTTCTCGTGCGAGGCGAGCGAGTCGCGCGACACCCCGAAGACCGCCACACCCGCCTTCACGAACTGCGCGTGCAGCGCGCGGAACTGCAGGCTTTCGTCGGTGCAGCCGGGGGTGTTGTCCTTCGGGTAGAAGTAGAGGATGAACGGGTGGCCCTGGAAGGCCGAAAGCCGGAAGCGCTGGTTGCCTGTGGCGGGAAGCTCGAAATCCGGGATTGCCTTGCGTTCGCTCATCCAGAGGGTCCAAAGTGTTGACCGCGACCTATGGTGGCGAAGTTCCTTGAAAAACGCAAGCTATGGTGTTGAAGGGCAAGGAAGAAACTCCGGGCCCTGCAGCGCCAGGGTGCCGCTGCGGCCGGGAACCGTGCCGTCGGCGACGGCATGCAGGGGCAGCGCCGCCAGTTCCAGTCCGGCCAGGAGGTCGCGCATGGCGACCAGGGTGTAGCCCTGATCCTTCCAGCCCGCGAGGAGGCGCTCGAAGGCGGGGGCGAGCTTCATTCCCTCCAGCTCCGCGTGCAGCGTGAAGACATGGTCGCGCGGCTCTCGGGTGAGGGCGAGGATCGCATCGGCGACGGTGTCCTGCGTCACGCCATCCAGGCCGATCAGCTCGTCCAGCGTCGGCAGCGTCGTCGGCAATTGCGGGCAGGCGACGATCTCCGCGCGATGCACCGGCACGTAGGGGTGCGTGCCGCGGCTGTCCGAGCAGTAGTCGAAGCCGTGGCGCTGCGTGCGCCGCCAGGCATGGACGTTCATCTGCCAGCCGGCCGCGCCGTGCACCCTCGGTTCCTCGCCGAATATCTCCCGGAAGCGGTCGCGGGCGAGCGCCATCTGCCGCTCGGTCCACGCCTCGTCCGCCCCGGCTACACCGTCCTGCCACTTCACGTGGTCCCAGGTGTGGATGCCGGCCTCGAAGCCGGCATCGCGCACCGCCCGCAGTTGCGCCGCGCAGCGCCTGCCGATGTCGGGCCCGGGAAGCAGCGTGCCGTAGAGCAGGGTGCGTATTCCATAGTGCGAAAGCACGGAGGTGCGCCCCACCTTGCCGAGGAACCCGGGGCGAAAGACGCGCGTGATGGCGCGCCCGGTGTGGTCGGGGCCGAGGCTGAACAGGAACGTCGCGCCGGCCTCGTATTTCTCCAGCAACTCGACGAGGCGCGGCACCCCCTCGCGCGTGCCGCGGTAGGTGTCGACGTCGATCTTCAGGGCGAGTTTCACGGGCGGGGCAGGGCGAAAAGGCGCGCATCCTAGCATACGCGCCACCGGGAGACGTGGCCCTCGCACACCTTCCACGTCCGGTGCATCATGGCGCTATCGCTATTGCCGTGATGGCATGCTAAACTGCTGAATTTCCTGCGATTTATCGCAGACTTAGGACTCCCATGTCGCGCCCCCTCCGCAATATCGCCATCATCGCCCACGTCGATCACGGGAAAACCACCCTCGTCGACAAGCTCCTGCAACAGGCCGGCACCTTCGCCAATCTCCAGCACATCGTCGAGAGGGTCATGGACTCGGGCGACATCGAGAAGGAACGCGGGATCACCATCCTCGCGAAGAACACCGCCGTCGACTACCACGGCGTGCACATCAACATCGTGGATACGCCAGGCCACGCCGACTTCGGCGGCGAAGTGGAGCGCGTGCTGTCCATGGTCGATGGCGTCCTGCTGCTGGTGGATGCGGTGGAAGGCCCCATGCCGCAAACCCGCTTCGTCACCCGCAAGGCACTCGCCCTGGGCTTGAAGCCCATCGTCGTGGTCAACAAGGTCGACCGCGACAGTGCGCGCCCCGACTGGGTGGTGAACCAG
>CAZOIB010000036.1:0-18110 GCA_964579785.1 uncultured Lysobacter sp.
CGGCCGCTCCCGTCACCCAGAACGTCGCGTCGGTGGCGAACTCGATGTTGTCCTTGAGGCGCAGGTATCCCGGCCCCACCTCGCCGACGCGGCACTCCGCGTGCAGGCCGATGTTGCCGCGCCGCGCCTGGCGCAACAGCCGCCCGCGTACCGGCGTGGGGTACTCCGGCAGGAAGGTGTGGGCATCGGTGAGGACGCGCACGTGCGGCGCACCGGCCCCGATCTCCCGGTGGAAGCGGTGCTGCATCGCGAACGCGAGCTCGAGTCCCGCCGCGCCGCCGCCCACGATAGACACGGCGTTCATCCCGCCCGCCCGGGCGCGCGCCAGCACGCGCTCCCAGCCCGCGATAAAGCGTTCCAGCGGCCGCACCGCGATGGCGTGCTCGGCAACGCCGCGCGCGGTTCCGACGAAAGGCTGCGAGCCCACGTCGATCGAGAGCACGTCGTAAGGGACGATCTCGCCGTTGGCGAGTATCACTTCGCGCATCGCGGGGTTGACGAGCGTCACGCTGGAGCGCACCACGAGCGCACGCGCGTGCCTTGCGACGGGCGCCAGGTCGATGCCGCAGTCGTCCAGGGCGTAGTGCCCGGCCACGAACCCGGGCACCATGCCCGAATAGACCTGCCGTTCCACCGGGGTGACCAGCGTCACGCTCACCGCCGGATCGAGCGCGTGGCCGATGGCCTTCAGCACGCGCACGTGCGCGTGCCCGCCTCCCAGCAGCACCAGCCGCTTCACCGCCGCGCCTCCAGCCGGAAGTCCCCGAACCAGGCCGTGACCGTCTCGCCCGTCTGGTCGGTGTCGTTGCCGACGGCGATGCCGGTCAGGCGCGGCACCGGGCCGCTCCAGAGCGAGCCGAACGCGGCGCGGAAATCGGCCTCGAGGTCGCGCGCCTCGCCGGCCCACGCTCCCGGCGCGGAACTGCGCAGCACCACCGTCCGCACGCGATCGGTATACGGGTTCCAGGCGCTCGTGCCGACGGGGTGGCGGTTGTCCCACACATAGCAGAGGACCGCCGTGGGCAGCTTCTCGCCCCACAGGGTGCGCGCGAGGAAGGCCTGCGCGCGGGCCGCCAACGGCAGCGACTCGACGGGCAGGTCGAAGAAGACGTACACCCGCGCGGCGAAGTCGTCGCCGGATTTCTCCGCGAGGTCGGCGCCGGCGACGACGCGGTCGACCTTCCAGCGCCAGGCAAGGACGGGGCGCCCGGCGGCCGGGGCATCGAGTGCATGCACCACGGTGCCGGCCGCGGCGGCCGCGCGCGAACGCAGGACCGTTGTGCCCGCGTCCTGCACCAGCCGCATCTCCGGGGGCGGGATCTTCGCGATCCCGAGCGGGCGCCACTGCGCCGGCAGCGACGCCCCGGGCCTTGCGCCCGAGAAGGGCGCGATGTCGGCTGCGGGCACCGCCGCGACGGCAACGCCGGCCACGCAGGCCGCGAATCCCGCCGCGATCGCGCGCGCATTCATCGTCCGCCCTCGGCGAGCAGGCCCGAGGCGACCAGGCGCCGGTAGTCCTCGGGCCGGTCCACGTCCCAGCGCACCGGCATCTCGCGCCACGTGGCGCAGGCCGTGCGCAGTCGCGCGCGCGAATCGCGCATCACGCTCGCCTCGCCCCAGTGGATGCCCTCGAAGAGTCCGGGGACCGCCCGCGCCAGGCCCACGAGGACATAGCCGCCGTCCTCTGCCGGCTGCAGGACCGCATCGTGTGTCGCGAGCGAAGTCGCCGCAGCGTGCAGGTCCGCGGCACCGAGCGAGGGACAGTCCGAGCCCACGAGCAATGCCGGACCCGCCTCGAGCAGCCGCTCGAAGGCGCGCGCCATGCGCTCGCCGAGGTGTCCGCCGCGCTGCTCGTGCAACGTGGCGCCGAACTCCTCGGCGCAGGCGGCAAAGAAGGGATGCCCCGTCTCCGGCGTGCACCACAGGGACAGGGGGCCGATGGCCGCCTCGCGCGCCACGGCCAGCGCACGGCGCACCAGAGTGGCGTGCAGTTCGGCCGCGTCCTGCGCGCCGAGCAGGGGAATCAGGCGCGTCTTGACCTCGCCCGGCACCGGCGCCTTGGCAAACACGGCGACCTGCACCGCGCTACCGCGCCGCGCGGCCGCTGCCATATCGCTCGGCCAGGCGCGCGGGATCGGCGCCGAGGAAATAGGCCAGCCGCAGCCGCCACATCAGGAGGACGGTGCGCAGCGTGCCCTGTGCCTCCCAGCGGCGGCCCGATGTATGCGCCTTCTCGCGCATGCAGACGGGCGGGCCGATGCGCTTCATCGCCTTCGAGAAGGCGATGTCCTCCATCAGCGCGATCGGCGGAAAGGCCCCCGCGCGCAGGAAGGCCTCGCGACGCACGAAGATCGCCTGGTCGCCCGTCGCGATGCCGGTCAGGCGCGATCGCGCGTTCATCATGGCGGCCACGACCGCCAGCAGCGGCGAGCGGCCATCGATAGCGACGTCGAAGCGACCCCAGGCGTGCCCGCCGCGCTCGAGCCCGGCAAGCACCAGCCGGTCGGCGCCATCGGGCAGGCGCGTGTCGGCATGCAGGAAGAGGAACGTGCTGCCGGTTGCCGCCCGCGCGCCGGCATTCATCTGCAATGCGCGGCCGCGCGGCGCCGCAATGACGCGATCGGCGAGCGGCGCCGCAAGACTTGCCGTCCCGTCGCGGCTGCCGCCGTCGGCAACGAGGATCTCCGCCCCCCGCGCGCGCAGGGGCGCCAGCGCCGCGAGGCATGCGCCAATGCCCGCCGCCTCGTCCAGCGCCGGCACGATGATCGATAAGCGCTCCACGCCCTCATTATCCATCGTCGATGAACCCGGTTCACGAACCCGGTTCATGAACCGGGTTCATTGGCCGCGTTGGGCGTCGTTGAGCGACCAGTCGTAGTCGAGGTGGTCGATGGGTGCCTGGCCTTCCGCGACGAGCTTGCGGTGTTCCGGCCGGTCGGCGAGCAGGTCGGCGTAGCGCGCGAAATACTGTTCCCGCGACGTCACCGGACCCGCGTTCCCGATGCCCCGGTAGCCTGAGGTCCAGTCCTCCTTGAACCACTTGAAGATCTCGGAGACCTCGAGCTTGCCCGACTGCCCGTTGTAGCGGTTGCGCGTACGGTCGGCGAGAAAGCGCCGCGCCTGCTCCTCGAGCTGCGCGTCGAGGCGCGCGGCAATGTAGGCCTCCTCGCGCAACATCGGGCAGCCGACCGAGGCGCAATTGACCGCGTAGTGCACGCGCGGTTCGTCGTAGACGCCGGGCTTCCTCAGCATGCCGTGCTCGATGTCGTCGAGAAACGAGTCGCGGCCGAAGAGGGTGAAGAATTTCTTCTTCCAGGGGCTGTTGAACACGATGTTGCCCAGGTCGCGGATGGACTTGAGGTCGGGGTACCGGGTGAGGATCAGCTCCACCGTGTACGCGTTGTAGGCGTTGATGAGGAACGCCATCTGCTCGGCCTTCGACCATCCCCTGAACCGGGCCTCGGTGACGCCCGACACCTGCGCGAGGTAGGCCTTCAGCGCCGCGCGTTCCCTCGCCAGGTCCGCATAGCGCACCTGCGAGGACTTGCCGCCGTCGATGAGCTTCACGTGCCTCTTCACGAGGGCGTCCCACGCGGCGTGCGTGTGGTCGAACTGCGCCAGCGCCGCCGGCGGCAGCAGCGCCAGGGTGGCGGCAAGGAGGAACAGGCGGATAAGCGTCACGGAAACAGACCTTTCTTGCGGTGCGTTGGCGCGGGCATGCGTTGCCGGTCAGTGCGCGCCGGGGACGTGGTAGGGCCGCTTGTCCGCCAGGAGCGCGGAGATCTTGCCGAGCACCGCGCCGAAGCCGCCCTCGCCGCGCGTCCAGGCATGGAACGCGGCCAGGAAGGCCATCTGCCCTTGCGTCACGGTCGAGCGCTTCCATACGCCGGCCGCGTACTTGTTCGCCTCGGCGAGCGTGGGATAGATGTGGATGGTGCCCAGCACCTTGTCGAGGCCGATGCCGTGGCGCATCGCCGCGACGAACTCCGCGATCAGGTCCCCCGCATGCTCGCCGACGATGGTCGCGCCGAGGATCGCATCGCTTCCGGGCTTCACGATCACCTTCACGAAGCCGTGCGCCTCGCCGTCCGCGATGGCGCGGTCGAGGTCGTCGATGCCGTACGTCACGACCTGGTGGGCGATGCCCTTTTCCTTCGCCTCCTGCTCGTTGAGCCCCACGCGCGCCACCTCCGGCTCGGTGAACGTGGCCCAGGGAATGACGGAGTAGTCCACCTTGAAGCGCCGGAAACGTCCGAACAGCGCGTTGACCGAGGCATACCACGCCATGTGCGCCGCGGTGTGCGTGAACTGGTAGGGGCCGGCCACGTCGCCGCAGGCGTAGATGTTGGGGTAGCCCGTCTCGAGGAACTCGTTCACCTCGACGGTGCGGCTCTTCGTCACGGCGACGCCCAGTTCCTCGAGCCCGTAGCCCGTCGTGTTGGCCACGCGTCCGACGGCCACGAGGATCGCGTCGAAGGCGATGCGCTTCTCCACGCCCGCGCTCTCGACCACGAGGAACTTCTCGCCGCCCTCGGCCACCACCTGCTTCGCCTTGTGGTTGACGAGCACCGTGACGCCGTCGGCCGCGAAGCTCTTCTGCACGGCCGCGGAGACCTCGGGATCCTCCCGCACCAGGAGGCGCGGCAGCATCTCCACCTGCGTCACCTGCGCGCCGAAGCGCGCGAAGGCCTGCGTGAGCTCGCAGCCGATCGGGCCGCCGCCCAGCACCACGAGGCGCCGCGGCAGCGCGCGCAACTCCCACAGGTTGTCCGAAGTCAGGGGCCCCACCTCGGCCAGTCCCGGAATGGGCGGGACGAATGGCCGCGCGCCCGCGGCGATGACGATGTTCCGGGTCGTCAGCACCTGCTTCGCGCCATCGTCCTTCGTCACCTCCACCGTCCAGGGGCTCGTGATCCGCGCCGTGCCGGACACCACGTCCACGCCCAGCCCCGTGTAGCGCGCGGCCGAGTCGTGCGGCTCGATCCGGCGCACGATCGCCTGCACGCGTTCCATCACGTCGGCGAAGTCGAAATCCGCGCTCGCCGAACGGATGCCGAATTCCCGGGAACGGCGGATGTGCGAGAGGAGTTTCGCCGAGCGGATGAGCGCCTTCGAGGGCACGCAGCCGGTGTTGAGGCAGTCGCCGCCCATCCGGTGGCGCTCGACCAGCGTCACCTTCGCCTTGACCGCCGCCGCGATGTAGGAGGTGACGAGGCCCGCGGAGCCCGCGCCGATGACGACGACGTTGCACGCGAAATTCGCCGGCTGCGGCCAGCGCGCGTACACCTTGCGCGACTTCAGCCCCGCCACGATGCGCTTGGCGGCGAACGGGAAGAGGCCGAGCAGGACGAAGGCGCCCAGCAGTCCCGGCGAGAGGATTCCCTTGAGGGACGTGATTCCCGCCAGCTGCGTTCCCGCGTAGACGTAGACCACCGTCCCGGCCAGCATGCCCACCTGGCTCACCCAGTAGTAGGTCGCGGTGCGGATCGGCGTGAGGCCCATCGCCAGGTTCACCACGAAGAACGGGAAGGCCGGCACCAGGCGCAGCGCGAAGAGATAGAAGGCGCCCTCCCTGGCGATGCCGTCGTTGATGGGCTTCAGCCTGTCGCCGAACTTCGCCTGCACCCAGTCGCGCAGCAGGAAGCGCGAGGCGAGGAAGGCGAGCGTGGCGCCCAGCGAAGAGGCGAACGACACGATCACCAGGCCCCAGAGGAGGCCGAAGACCGCTCCTCCCGCCAGCGTGAGGAGGGCCGCGCCCGGCAGCGACAGCCCCGTGACCGCGACGTAGATCGCGAAGTAGATCGCCGCCGTCCGCACCGGGTTGGCCCGGAAGTAGGTATCGATGGCCGCCTGCTGCGCCTTGAAGTAGTCGAGCGTCAGGAAACGCCCGAGATCGAAGGCGAAGTAAGCCGCCAGGACGGCCGCGATGATCGCAACGGCAACCAGCTTGCTGCCCTTCATGACACTCTCCTGGCTGGAACTCAGGGACCGTCCCTGAGTTCTCCTGCGAGCCTACGCCGCCACGGGCAACGCGCGATGCGGCGCGAAGCCGGGGCCGTGGACGATGCGCCGGTAGTAGGACCGGTGCGCGGCAGTGCCTTCCGGCCAGCTGGCGAGGAAGCGATCCCGCCACGCAGCCGCGTCGTAGCGCACCGCGAGCGTGTCGACGTGGGCACCCGCCACGCGCGTGCCGTAGAGGGCGTCGCGGGCGGGATCGACGCCGATGCGCGTGAGGAGCCCGAAGCGCTCGCCGGCGAAGTTCGGCATCCCGGCAGCGCCGTTGTTGGCCACGACGCCGCGCCCGTGCGCGAAGGCGAAGGCGCGCGTGGCGGGAAGGCAGGTGTGGCTGCTCGCAAAGACATCCACGCGTGCCTCGCGGAAGCCGTTCTCGATCCAGCGCGCATGGCCGGGATCGTCGAGCGCGTCCTGCGCGAAGCCCCATCCCGCGAGCGACGCGCAGTCGCCGTGCACGACGCCCACGCGCGCCTCCCCCACGTGCGCCACGAGATGCATGGGCAACGCACCGAGCTGCCGGCGCAGCGCCGCGAAGCCGGCAGCCGTCTCCCGCAGGCGCGCCAAAATCGCGTTGGAGCGCGACACGTCGTCGTCGCTCACGTCTGCCGGGTAGGCGCAGCCGCAGCCTGCCCCGCTATCCTCCCCCGCGATCTCCGTCTCGACGTTGCCCCGCAGCGCCGCGTGGCGCTGCACTTCCTCCGCCACGCGCTCGAAGTCGGACGCGGCCACGTCGAACCAGTGGAAGTCGCCGTTGAAGACGATCGTCACCGGATGCGCTTCGCGGGAGGCCATCGCGGCGATCTCGCGCAGCGCCTCGACATTGCCATAGAGCCCGCCGACGACGTAGAGCGTTTCGGCGACCAACTCCGGGGGACGGTCGAAGACGCGCGGGGCGTAGCGGTAGGCAGTGGGGCAGCTGCGCCCAGGCGTAGCGGTCGCCTGCCCCGGGGTCATGCCAGCGCGCCGCCGCAGGAGGAGCCCTGCCCCGCGGTGCAGCCATAACAGTGGTCGCGCACGACGATCGGGTTGCCGTCGAGATCGCGGCCCATGAGGTCGGCCAGGTGCGGGCGGGCCCTGCCGGCGACGCGCAGCGGCAGCCCCAGCATCTGGTTGAAGTCGCAGTCGTAGACGTAGCCGCGCCAATCGACGGAGACCAGCGTGCGGCACATCACCCCGGCGACGTTGCCGTCGCTGTGCGCTCCCCGCAGGAGCTGCATGTATTCGTTGAACTGCCCCTTCGAGACGAGCGTCGAGCCGAAGCGCTGGATGGGCATGTTGGCCAGCGTGTAGAGGCCGTTGAAGGCGATGCCGAAGGTTTCGCCGAGGATGCGCTTGTAGTCCGCCTCGAGCTTCTCCTGCGCCGGAGGCAGGCTCGCTCCCTGCGGGTTGTAGACCAGGTTCAGGACGAGTCCCGAGCCCGCACGCGCGTAGCCCAGTTCGTTCAGGCGCCGGATGCCGCGCACGCTCTTCTCGTAGACCCCCTTGCCGCGCTGGCGGTCGACCAGCTCCTCCGTGTAGCACGGCAGGGAGGCCACCACCTCGGCCTGGTGGCCGGCGAGGAACGCGGCGAGATCCTCCTGTCCCGGCTCTTCCAGGACGGTGAGGTTGCAGCGATCGATCACCTTCACGCCCAGCGCGCGGGCGCGCGCGACGAGCGGGCGGAAGTGCGGGTTGAGTTCCGGGGCGCCGCCGGTGAGGTCGAGCGTCGCCGCGCCGCTGGCTGCCAGGAAAGCGAGCACCTGCTCCACGGTCTCGCCCGTCATTGATTCGGTGCGGGTGGGGCCCGCGTTCACGTGGCAGTGCAGGCAGGTCTGGTTGCAGACGTAGCCCAGGTTCACCTGCACGGTTTCCAGGCGCCGCCGGCGTATCGGCGGGAAGTCGGTGTCGAGCAGCAGGGGGAGGGTCGCGCGCATGTCAGGCAGTAGTTCGTTGCCCGTCGGGTTCCGGTTACGGCCCGGGCGGGGCGGGACTCCCGGAGCAGGGGTTCGCGCATGGTAGCAAACGTCCGCCCGGCAATGACCACGCTGTCCCCGGGGGCGCCAGGAAGGGCGTCCGCGCTAGACTGGGCACCTCACCTGTCCGGGACCCCCATGCAGACCGACCCCAACGCCGCCGACGGCGCCCGCCTCGATTTCGCGGGGGAGATGAGCTACGGCGACTACCTGCAGCTCGACCGCATCCTGGGCGCGCAGCAGCCGCGCTCGAGCGACCACAACGAGCTCCTTTTCATCGTGCAGCACCAGGCTTCCGAGCTGTGGATGAAGCTCGCCTTGCACGAGCTCCTCGCCGCCCGCGAGCGCGTGCGCGCCGGCGACCTTCCGCCGGCCGCGAAGATGCTCGCGCGCGTGGCGCGCATCATGGCGCAGTTGAACCAGTCGTGGGACGTGCTCGCCACGCTCACGCCGGCGGAGTACTCGGCCTTCCGCGCGGCGCTGGGCAGCTCCTCGGGTTTCCAGTCCTGGCAGTACCGCATGATCGAGTTCGCGCTGGGCAACAAGAACGCGGTCATGGTCGAGCCGCATCGCCACCGCCCCGATCTCCTGGCGCCCCTCGTGGCGCTCGCGCGCGAACCGTCCCTCTACGACGAGGCGATCCGGCTCCTCGCGCGGCGCGGCTTTGCCGTCGCGCCCCGGGCGATCGAGCGCGACTGGACGGCGGCCTACGCGTACGACGATTCCGTCTGTGCCGCCTGGGTGGAGGTCTACCGCTCCACCGGCCGGAACTGGGACCTCTACGAGCTCGCCGAGAAGCTGGTCGACCTCGAGGACGCCTTCCGCCAGTGGCGGTTCCGGCACGTGACCACCGTGGAGCGCATCATCGGCTGGAAGCGCGGCACGGGCGGCACTTCCGGCGTCGGCTACCTCAGGCGGGCGCTCGATGCGGTACTCTTTCCGGAACTCTGGCGCGCGCGCACCGCGCTCTGAGCGCCTGCAGCCATGCCCGACACCCCCCACGAAACCGAACTGAAGCTCCTGCTCGCCCCGGGCGAGGCGGCGCGCGTGCCGCACGTGGCGCCGCTCGCCGGGCTCGAGGGGCGGCGCGAGCGCTTCGTCGCCTTCTACTTCGACACGCCCACGCGGGAGCTTGCGCGCAACGGCCTCGGCCTGCGCCTGCGCCGCCAGGGCAGCCATTGGCGCGCCACGCTCAAGGCCGCCGGCAGCGGCGGGCACGGCCTGCACCATCGTCCGGAATGGGAATACCCGGTGCCGGGTCCGGTGCTGGACCTGTCGCGCTTTCTCGACACGCCGCTGGCCGCGCTGCCGGGCGCGGCGACGCTGCACGCGCGGCTCGCGCCGATGCTGGTCACCGAATTCCGCCGCACGCGCTGGCGGCTCGACCGCGCCCCCGGCTCGTCGCTCGAGGTGGCGCTGGACGAGGGACGCCTGCTGGCGAGGGGCCGCGAAGCGCTGGTCGAGGAAGTGGAGATCGAGGTCCTCGAGGGCCCCGTGGCGGCGGCCTTCGACGTGGCCGAGGCGCTGGCCGGCGCCGTTTCCCTGCGCCCGGAAGCGGCCTCGAAGCTGGCGCGGGGACTCGTGCTCGGCACCGCGGCGCGCGCGCGGCCGGTGCACGCGACCCCCGTATCGCTGGCGCAGACCTCCGACCCGCGCGAGGCCGCGCAACGCATCGTGCGGGCCTGCCTCGCGCAGGCGCAGGCCAACGAGGCCGGCGTGCTCGACAGCGCCGACATCGAGTTCGTGCACCAGCACCGCGTGGCCCTGCGGCGGCTGCGTTCGGCGCTGCGGCTCTTCCGCGGCGCGCTCGAGCCGGGCGAGGACGCGGCCTTCGCCGCGGACCTGCGCTGGGCCGCCTCCGCCCTCGGCCGCTGCCGCGACTGGGACGTCTTCGTCACCGAAACGCTCCCGCCGCTCGCCGCCGCGGAGGGCGACCTGGAGCACGGCCGCGAGATCCTGCGCCGGGCCAGGGCGCACCAGCGCGAGGCGCGGCACGCCGCCCGCGCCGCCATCCTTTCACCGCGTTACGGGCTCACGATGATCCGCCTGCTGCGCTGGGTATCGGCGCCCGTCGAGCCGCGCGCAGGGCGGCCGGACTTGAAGAGCTTCGCTTCGGAGCGCCTGCGCAAGGGCGCCAGGCGCGTCGCCGTCCAGTCGGAGGCCTTTGCCACGCTCGACGCCGCCGGGCGCCACCAGCTGCGCATCCTGGTGAAGCGGCAGCGCTATGCGGTGGAGTTCCTCGGTTCTCTGTTCAAGGGGGTGGCGGTGAAGCGTCATGTCCGCCGCCTCGCGCGCGCGCAGGACGAGCTGGGGCTGGCCAACGACTGCGCCAACGCCCTGGCGCACGTGCGGGAACTCGCGCCACCGGCCGGTTTCATCGAGTTCGCGCGCGGCTGGTTCGCCGCCCGCGAGGCAGCCGGCGTGGAAGCGGCCGCCGAGGCGCTCGCCGGCGCCACCGCGGAGCGCCGCTTCTGGAAGCGCAAGCCCTCCGACCCGGAGCCCGCGCCCCCGGCTTGATCTACGGCAAGGCTCCCCATGCGGCCGGTGGGAGACTGGGGAGGCATGCACCTGCAGGCTTGCCATGCGCTCCTTGCCCATTGCACTCGCCACTTTCCTCGCGATGACGCTCGCCGGCACGACCGCCGCCGGCGCCGCGGATCGCGAGCGCGGCCGCATCCTCTACGAGGCGAGCTGCGGCGGCTGCCACGGCGACAGCGTCCATGGGCGCGAAAAGCGCCTGGCGACCGATTTCGCGGCCGTGCGCGGCTGGGTCCTGCGCTGGAGCGCCAATCTCGGACTCGCCTGGACGAACGACGAGGTGGACGACGTCACCATCCACCTGAGTGCCCGCTACTACCGTTTCCCCTGTCCCGCGTCCGTGTGCAGCGCGACCGGGATGCACGGCGATGCGGCGCCTGCCCTGGCCGCGAGCGGGGTGCGCCCCGCCGCGCGGTACCGGTAGGCATTGCGGTTGGACCTCCGCGGCGCGCGAGCGTACCGTGGGGACGAAGGCAACGGCACAGAGGAGAATCTGCGATGTTCGAGTCCGCTGAAATCGGCCACAAGCTGAAGAAATCCGAATACAAGCGCGAGGAACCCGGGCTGCGCCAGGCGCTGCTCAAGGTGCAGTACGACCTCCTCGAGAACGGCAAGTTTCCCGTGGTGATCCTCGTGAACGGGGTCGACGGCGCCGGCAAGGGCGAGACCGTGAACCTGTTCAACGAGTGGATGGACCCGCGCCACATCCGCACGCACGCCTTCGGCGCCATGACGGACGTGGAGCGCGAGCGCCCCGAGATGTGGCGCTTCTGGAAGGCGCTGCCGCCCAAGGGCCACATCGGCATCCTGTTCGGCTCCTGGTACACCGACCCCATCCTGAAGCGCGTGATGGGCCACGAGAAGCGCGCGCAGTTCGAGACCCGCCTCGACCACATCCGGCACTTCGAGCGCATGCTCGCGGCCGAGGGCGCGGTGGTGCTGAAGCTGTGGTTCCACCTCTCCAAGCCGGCGCAGAAGAAGCGCTTCAAGGAGCTCCTCGCCAGCAGGAAGACGGCGTGGCGGGTCGGTACCGGCGACTGGGAACGCTTCAAGCATTACGACGAGTTCGTCGACGTGTGCGAGGACGCGCTGCGCGAGACGAGCACCGGCGAGGCGCCCTGGCACGTGATCGAGGGCTCCGATCCCGAGTACCGCTCGCTCACCGCCGGGCGCCTGCTGCTCGATGCCGTGAGCGCGCGCCTGAAGGGCGCCACGCAGAAGCTCTCGCCCCCCGCGCCGCCGCCGGAGGCGCCGATCGACAAGCGAAACGTCCTCACCGCCCTCGACTACACGCAGTCGCTCTCCCCCAAGGCCTACGACAAGCGGCTGGAAAAGGCGCAGGCGCGCCTGAACCAGCTCACGCGCGACAAGCGCATGCGCGGGCACTCGCTGGTGATGGTCTTCGAGGGCATGGACGCCGCGGGCAAGGGCAGCACGATCCGGCGCATGACGCGGGCGATGGACGCGCGCTACTACCGCGTGATCCCGATCGCCGCGCCCACCGACGAGGAGCGCGCCCAGCCCTACCTGTGGCGCTTCTGGCGGCACATCCCCGGCCACGGCTCGGCGGTGATCTTCGACCGCTCCTGGTACGGGCGCGTGCTGGTGGAGCGCGTGGAGCACTTCTGTTCCGACGCCGACTGGATGCGCGCCTACCACGAGATCAACGACTTCGAGGAGCAGCTCGCGGATGCCGGGGCCATCGTCGCCAAGTTCTGGATGGCGGTCACGCCGCAGGAGCAGCTGCGCCGCTTCAAGGAGCGCGAGAAGATCGCCTACAAGCGCTTCAAGATCACCGACGAGGACTGGCGCAACCGCAAGAAGTGGCCGGACTACGAGAAGGCGATCTGCGACATGATCGAGCGCACCTCGACGGAGGCCGGCGCCTGGACCCTCGTCGCCGCGAACGACAAGCTGCACGCGCGCGTGGCCGTCATCGAGGCGCTCTGCGACCGGATCGAGGCGCGCCTCTGAAGCCGCCGTGAGCGCGACTTCCCTCTTCCGCACCGAGATCGCCACCGCGATGGCGGTGGCGCTCGTGCTGGGGATCGTGCTCCTCGCCCTGCGCCCGAAGGACCGCGCGAGCACCCGCAACGCGCTCCTGCTGCTCGGCTTCTGCGCGGTCGCGGGCATCGCCGAGAACATGTTCGGCAGCGCCGGCGGCCGCACCTTCGCCGGCATCCTCGCGGACGCCGCGTCGATCACCATCGGCGTGGTGCTGATCCGCATGGCCGGGATCCTCGTCTTCCGCGTGCTGCTGCCCGCGGTGCGCATCGCCCCCGCGCGCATCGTCGAGGACCTCGTCACGACGGTCCTTTCCATCGCCTGGGGCCTGGTGTGGCTGCGCCTGTCGGGAGTCGACCTCGGCAGCCTGGTCACGACTTCCGCCGTCATCACCGGCATCGTCGCCTTCTCGATGCAGGAGACGCTGGGCAACATCCTCGGCGGCGTCGTCCTGCAGATGGACCAGTCGATCCGCATCGGCGACTGGGTGCGGATCGACGACGTGAGCGGGCGCGTGGTCAACATCCGCTGGCGGCACACGGCGGTGGAAACGCGCAACCGCGAGACGGTGATCTTTCCCAACGGCTGGCTGATGAAGAACCGCTTCATGGTGATCGGCTCGCGCGCGGACGCAAGGCCGGTGTGGCGGCGCTGGCTGTGGTTCGACGTGGACATCGGCCACCCGCCGCTCACGGTTTGCGAGGTGCTGACCAGCTCGGTGACGGAAGCCGACATCGCCAACGTCGCCCGCGACCCCGCCCCGAGCGCGGTGCTCATGAAGATCGAGAACGGCAGCGGCCGCTACGCGCTGCGCTACTTCCTCACCGACATGCTCCCCGACGACACCACCGATTCGGTCGTGCGCGCGCACGCCGTGGCCGCCCTCATCCGCCACAACCTGCCGATCTCCGTGCCGCGCGAGGAGCGCCTGATGGTGAAGGACAACGAGGCGCACCGGGCGGCCGAGCACGCGCGCGACCTGGAGCGGCGCAAGGCGGCGCTGGCGAAGGTGGATCTCTTCGCGACCCTGGCCGATTCCGAGCGGGCCGAGCTCGCCGAGCACCTGGTCTACGCGCCCTTCGTGAAGGGCGACACGGTGATGCAGCAGGGGACCGTGGCGCACTGGCTCTACATGATCGTGGGCGGCGAGGCGGACGTGTGGATCGACACGGCGGGGGAGCGCGCCTACCTCGCGACGCTCACCGCCGGCAAGGTGTTCGGCGAGATGGGCCTCATGACCGGCGCCCCGCGCCGCGCCACCGTCACCGCGCGCACCGACCTCGAGTGCTACCGCCTCGACAAGTCCGGCTTCGAGAAGGTGCTGCGCTCGCGTCCCGACATCGCGGGCGAGGTTTCCGGCGTGCTCGCCTCCCGCCAGACGGAACTGAGCGGCCGGCAGGAGTCGGCCGGGGCCGGTGCCAAGCCGGCGGCGCGCGACGACCACATCCTCGCGCAGATCCGCAACTTCTTCGGGCTGGAGGCCTGAACCGGAAAAACCGGGGACGGTTTTTCAGGCGGCAAGGGCAAGGCGGATGCGGTTGCGCCCGAACAGGTAGGTGTAGTCGGAGTCGATCGCGAAGCCATGCGCCAGCAGCACCCCCAGCCCCCCCTCGCGATGCTCGCCGGCCTGGGCCGCGAGCGCCTCGCGCCGGGCCCGCGCGAAGGGATTGAAGGGCGGCGTGTGGTCCTCGTAAGTGACGCGGATGGCGCCGTTCCCCGCCTCGAGCGCGATCCACACCGGCCCGGCGGAGTCCTTCCGCGTGCCGTACTTCACGGTGTTGGTGAAGAGCTCCTCCACCACGAGGTTCAGCTTGAGGCAGGCCTCGCGCCCCACCTCGCAATCGGCGCAGAAGGCCTCGAGGAAGGCGCGCGCGTCGCGCAGGGATTCCTGGCGGGCCGGAAACATGCCGGTACGGGTCCTGGTCGCGTCCACAACGTCCCCTTTTCGCGGCATGATGGGTCCTGGCATTATCCGCTCCCGCAACGCCCCGGAGGAAGCATGCGCACTTTCTGCAGTCTCGCCCTGGCCCTGGCGCTCGCCGCGCCGGCATTCGCGAACGACGTCGGCCAGATCAAGGTGGCCAAGGGCGCGGTCCACGTCGACCGCGAGGGCAAGCGGCTGGCGGCGACGGTCGGCCTGCCGGTGCGTACGGCCGACGTGCTGGTCACCGGCGCGGACGGCTCGGCCGGCGTGACCTTCTCGGACAACAGCCTGGTCTCGGTCGGGCCGAACAGCGTGTTCGCGATCGACAAGTACCGCTTCGACAGCACCACCCATGCCGGCGAATTCGAGGGGTCGCTGCGCAAGGGCCGGCTGGCCGCGGTCTCCGGCAAGATGGTCAGGCAGACGCCCGAGTCGATGAAGATCCGCACGCCCTCCTCGGTGATGGCGGTGCGCGGCACCGAGTTCGTGGTGCAGGTCGACGAGCCGGCGCCCGCGCGCTAGGACGGGCGATGCGACTGGTTCCGGTCCTGGTGGCGCTCTCGCTGGCCGGCTGCGCGGAGGCGCCGAAGGCTCCCCCGTCCGTCGGCCGGGAACTGGTGGCGGTGGTCCCGGATGCTTCGGGCCACGTCGGCGCCGTGGTGGTGCGTTCCGGCGGCGGCGAACAGGTCCTCGACCGGCCTTACGCGGCGCGGCGCCTGCGCCCGGACGGCAGCGCCGAGGCGGCCACCGTCACGGCCGGGGAGATCCGGCGCGACTTCGCCGGGACCCTCGACGCGCTCCCCGGCCGCCCGGCCTCCTTCCTGCTCTACTTCCTCGAGGGCAAGGACGAGCTGACTCCCGCTTCGCGCGGCGAGCTGGACAAGGTGTTCGCGGAACTCAGGCGCCGGCCCGCGCCGGACATCGTCGTGATCGGCCATACCGACACCGTCGGCAACCTCGCCTTCAACGACCGGCTGTCGCTTGCGCGCGCCGAGCGCCTGCGCGACATGCTCGTGTCCCTGGGCATCGAGCGCGGCCGCATCGAGGCCGCGGGGCGCGGCGAGCGCGAGCTCCTCGTGCCGACCGAGGACAACGTCGCCGAGGCGCGCAACCGCCGCGTCGAGATCAGCGTGCGTTGAGCAGTCAGCCCGCGCCGCCGGTCCAGCGGACCGCGAGCAGTGTCAGGTCGTCCGCCGGCTCCGCGTCGCCCGCGAAGCGGCGCACGTCGTCGCTCAGGCGACGCACGATCGCCTGGGCGTCGGCCGCGTCGCCCAGCCAGGCGAGCGAGGTGCCGAGCCTCTCGACGCCGAAGAACTCGCCTCTCCCGTTCATCGCCTCGGTGACGCCGTCGGAAAGCACCAGCAGCCATTCGCCCCTGGCGAGCCGGCGCCGCGTCGACGGATAGTCGAAGGCATCGAGCACGCACAGCGGCGGGCCGCCCGCCGACTCGAGTCGTTCCGGCCGCCCGCGCGGCGGGTGCGACCAGGCCGGCTCGTGCCCGGCGTTGGCCGTCTCGAGCTCGCCCGTCTCGAGGTCGAGCAGCCCCGCGAATGCGGTCACGAAGAGCGCCTCCGGATTCTCGCGGCGAATCTCGTCCTGCGCGCGCGCCAGGGCGCCTCCCAGCGATCCCGGCCGCGCGAGCACCGCGCTCTTCAGGATCGACTTCACCGACGCCATGAAGAGGGAGGCGGGGAGCCCCTTGCCGGAGACGTCGGCCACGACGAAGAAGAGGTGGCGTTCGTCGGGCAGGAAGCAGTCGTAGAAGTCGCCGCCCACCGTGCGGGCGGGTTCGAGGATGGCGGCGACGTCCACGCGCCGCTCGGAGCCGAGTGCCGCGCGCGGGTCCGGCAGCAGGCCCATCTGGATTCGCTTGGCGGCGTTCATCTCCCCGGCCATGCGCGCCGCCTGCTCGCGCAGTTCCTGGCGCTGGTGCTGCGCCTCCGCGAACGAGCCCGCCTGCATCAGGCCGAAGACGAGGAGCGCTCCCACGGAAGGTGATACGGGGTCGAACAGCAGGCCCGGCCCGGCGAAGGCGGCGGCACCCGCGCCGAGCAGGACGACGACTCCCGCCAGCACGGCGGCCGCCGAGCGATGCGCCTTCGCGCGCGGCACCAGCACGACCAGGGCCACGCCGAACGCGAGCAGCGCCGCCGCCTCGACGAGAGGGGCGGAGGAGAGGCGGCGCAGGAAGCGCCCCTCGAGGATGGCTTCCGCCGCCTGCGCGTGGTTCTCGACCCCGAAGACCGTCTCGCCCAGGGGCGTGGCGACGAGGTCGATCAGGCCCAGGCCGGTGAAGCCGATGAGCACGAGCTTGTCGGCGAGGCGCGCCGGGTCGACGGTGCCGTCGAGCACGTCGGCGGCGGACACGAATCGCCCCGGATCCGAGCGGCCGTAATGCAGGTAGGCACGTCCGTCGCGCTGCAACGGTACGGCGTAGTCCCCGAAGCGCAGCTCGATCAGTCCGCCGGCGGCGGGCGCGACGCTCAGGGGCTCGCCCAGCGCCACGCGGATCATTTCCACCGCGAGCGAGGGAACCGCCGCGTGGTCGAAGCGGACGATCATCGGCAGCCTGCGCGCCACGCCACCCTCGAGCCTGACGCTGTACAGGCCGTGGCCGCGGGCCGCCGCCTCGACTTCCGGCACGCTGCGCAGGTGTCCGGGATAGCTGGGCAGTTCCGCCTCCGCGCCACCGAGGAAGCGCACCGGGGCGGCAGGAGGCGGTCCGGCGAAGCGCGGGTCGCGCGACTCGAGGCCCGCCACGCCGAGGACGGCCGGCACCGTTGCGAGCGCGGATCCGAGCAGCGCGTCGTTGGAAGGCATCGCCCTCAGGATGGTGGCGAGTTCCGGCGACAGCTTCGCGAGCCGCCCCGCCATCGCCGCGGGGGACTGGCGGTCGGGCTCCGGGAAGAAGATGTCCAGGGCGACGACGAGCGGCTGCGGGCGCGCGATGCCGGAAACGAGGTCGGCGACGAGCCAGCGCGGCCAGGGCCACTGCCCGTGCCGGGCGAGCGCCTTCTCGTCGACCACCACGACCACCACCCGGTCGGCGACACGCTCGCGCGGCATGAGGCGCTGCCAGCCGTCGAAGACGTTGGCGCGCAGGCGTTCCACGGGCTCCGGCGAGGCGGCGAGGAGCAGGCCGAGGCCGGCCACGAAAATGAGCGCTGCGACGCGCAACGCCCCGGAGGGTTTCAGAGCTCGATCTCCAGCCCGTCGTAGGCCGACGAGACCGTGAGCGGCTCTCCCGAGCGCGTGAGCTCCTCGAAGCGCCGCGCCTCGTCGAGCAGGCCCTGCAGCGTGGCGTCGTCGTTGGCCGGCTCGTGGTGGAAGAGCACGAGGTGGCGCACGCCCGCGTCCTGGCACAGCTCCACGCCCACCATGTTGCTCGAGTGTCCCCAGTCGGCCTTCACGCTGATCGCGTCGGCGAGCGCATACATCGCATCGAAGATGACCACGTCCGCCCCGCGGAAGAATTGCGCGAAGCCCTGCGCCTCCGCCGGGTCGTCGAGCTTGTGCTCCGAATCGGTCGAGTAGACGATCGCTTTTCCGTCGCGCTCGAAGCGGTAGCCGTAGGAGTCGCCCCCGTGCAGCTGCAGGTGCGGCGTCACCGTGAACCCGGAGATCTCGACCGGCCGGTCGGGAACGAGCTTCACGAACTCGATCGTCGCGGCGAGCTG
>CAZOIB010000037.1:0-14981 GCA_964579785.1 uncultured Lysobacter sp.
GCAGGCGCTCGCCGGCGAAGATCTTGAGCAGCGGATCCTCGAACGACAGGAAGAAGCGCGAGGAGCCCGGGTCGCCCTGGCGCGCGGCGCGGCCGCGCAGCTGGTTGTCGATGCGGCGCGACTCGTGGCGCTCGGAGCCGATGATGTGCAGCCCCCCCGCCGCGACCACCTCGTTGTGGAGCTTCTGCCACGACTCGCGCATGGCGGCGACGCGGCGCTCCTTCTCGCCGGCCTCGAGCGTCTCGTCGGCCCTGAGCTTCTGGATCTCGGGCTCGGGGTTGCCGCCGAGCACGATGTCCGTGCCGCGGCCCGCCATGTTGGTGGCGATGGTGATCATCTTCGGCCGGCCGGCCTGGATGACGATCTCCGCCTCGCGGGCGTGCTGCTTGGCGTTGAGCACCTGGTGGGGCAGGCCCTCCGCGTGCAGCATGGTGGAGATGAGTTCCGAGTTCTCGATCGACGTGGTGCCCAGCAGCACGGGCTGGCTGCGCTCGTGGCAGTCCTTCACCTCGTTCAGGATCGCCTGGAATTTCTCCTTGGCGGTGATGAAGACCTGGTCGTTGGAATCCTTGCGGACCATCGGGCGGTGCGTGGGGATGAGCACCGTCTCCAGGCTGTAGATCTGGGAGAACTCGAAGGCCTCCGTGTCGGCCGTGCCGGTCATCCCGGAGAGCTTCTTGTAGAGGCGGAAGTAGTTCTGGAAGGTGATCGAGGCGAGCGTCTGCGACTCGTTCTTGATCGCCACCCCCTCCTTCGCCTCCACCGCCTGGTGCAGCCCGTCGGACCAGCGCCGCCCCTGCATCATGCGGCCGGTGAACTCGTCGACGATCACCACCTCGTCGCCCTGCACCACGTAGTGCTGGTCGCGGTGGTACAGCGCGTGCGCGCGCACCCCGGCATAGAGGTGGTGCATGAGCATGATGTTGGCCGGGTCGTAGAGGCTGGCGCCCGCGGCGAGCAGCCCGGCCTTCACCATGAGCTCCTCGGCGTGCTCGTGGCCCTGCTCGGAGAGCGTCACGCTGTGCTGCTTCAAGTCCACCCAGTAGTCGCCCGCGGCATTCTCGTCCTCCTGCTTGAGGAGGTAGGGGATCAGCTCGTTGATGCGCCGGTAGAGATCGGTCGAATCCTCGGCCTGGCCGGAGATGATGAGCGGGGTCCTCGCCTCGTCGATCAGGATCGAGTCCACCTCGTCGACGATCGCGTAGTTGAGGGGCCGCTGGAAGCGCTCCGCCACCTGGGTCGCCATGTTGTCGCGCAGGTAGTCGAAGCCGAACTCGTTGTTGGTGCCGTAGGTGATGTCGGCCTGGTAGGCGGCCTGCTTTTCCGCGTGCTCCATCTGCGGAACCACCACGCCCACGGTGAAGCCGAGGAAGCGGTGGATGCGCCCCATCCATTCGGCGTCCCGGCGGGCGAGGTAGTCGTTCACCGTGACGATGTGCACACCCTTGCCGGTGAGGGCATTGAGGTAGGAAGGCAGCGTGGCGACGAGCGTCTTGCCCTCGCCGGTGCGCATTTCCGCGATCTTGCCCTGGTGCAGCGCCACCCCGCCGACCAGCTGCACGTCGAAGTGGCGCATGCCGAGCACGCGCCGGGAGGCCTCGCGCACCACGGCGAACGCCTCCGGGAGCACGTCGTCCAGGGTTGCGCCCGCCTCGACCTTCTGCCGGAGCTCCGGGGTCTTGGCCGCGAGCGCCTCGTCGGAGAGCTTCTCCATCGCGGGCTCGAGGGCGTTGATGAGGTCGACCGTCTTCCGGTACTGCTTCAGGAGGCGGTCGTTGCGGCTGCCGAAGATGGCCTTGAGGACGTTTGCGAACACGGGGGATGGGCGCTGGAAAGGGGGGCGGATGCGAAACCGGCCCCAACGGGGCCGGCCAACACGAAATTATAAGGTGAAATGGGGTCGGGCCGCCGGATTGCAACCACCGCGACCGTCGATCGCCACTAGCGGCGCAGGGCAACAGGCTGCTGCTGGCCGTCCTTCCGGTCGAGGGCGAGGAACTTGTTGGGGTTGAGCGGCACGCCCTTTTCGCGCACTTCGAAGTGCAGGTGCGGGCCGGTCGTGCGCCCGGTATTGCCCACCTGGCCGACGAGCTGGCCCTTCAGGACCACGTCGCCGACCTTGACGAGGCTCTTCTGCAGGTGCGCGTAGCGCGTGTTGAGGCCGTTGTCGTGGTCGATGTCGACGATGTTGCCGTACTCGGCATGGAACTCGACCGCCGTCACGACGCCGCCGGCCGCCGCCATCACCGGGGTGCCGATGGTGGCGATGATGTCCACGCCGGTGTGCAGGGTCGAGCGCCCGGAGATGGGATCGATGCGGTAACCGTAGTTCGAGGAGTAGTAGCCCTGGTGGACCGGAAGCGTGGTCGGGATGGTCTTGCGCGCCAGGCGGTCGTCCATGAACACCGAGTCGAGCACGCCCATCTTGTCGCTGCGGTCGTCGAGGATGCGCGAGATCTCGTCGAGCTTCTGCCGGAACTCGGGGAGCGTCAGGTCGCGGGTGAACGCCGCGGAGGGGGCCGGGCCGCCCTGGCCGGGCTTCTCGTCGAAGCGGAACTCGGTGGGCTTGATGCCGGCGGCTTTCGCCAGGCGCTCGCCGAAGGCATCCAGCCGCATGATGCGGGCCTGCAGCTCGCCGACCTTCACCGCGAGCGAGGCGACGGTCTCCTTCATCTCGGTTTCGCTGCGCCGCAAGTCCTCCTGGTGCAGCGCCGAAAGAAGGGAGCGCAGATAGGGGTTGCGCAAGTCGGTCGCGAACCTCATCGTGACGACGTAGGTCGCCATGGCCAGCAGGAAGCCCGCCAACAGGATGCCCAGCGCCAGCAGGATCACCTGGGACTGGGACAGCGTCACGTTACGGCTTTTCGCGAGGCTGTCGGAAACCAGAATAATGTTCATCCGTCGCTCCTAAGGATTGCTTCCGGCTCGTTCCTCGACCACGGTTCACCCAATGGCTACCGAACGCCTGTCCCGATTGCTCCGCAACAGCCCCGACCTGGGCCCGGTCCGCGACCGGCTCGAACAGGTGCAGCTGCTGCAAGGACTCTATCGGTCCGTCGTACCCGCTACGCTCGCTTCCTCGAGCCGGGTGTGCGCCGTCGATGGGACGACGGTCGTGATTCGCGCTGACAACTCGCCGGTCGCCGCTGCCTTGCGGGCCATGGCGCCGAGACTGCTGGCCGGGCTGAACGACACTGCCGCGCCCGAAAAAAAACTGTTAAAAATCAAACGGGATCAAGAGCTTACCGCATTGCGGGTCGAAGTTCAAGTCGCGGCACCCCCGCTCCCCCGGAAGGTGCGGGCACGTGAGCCCCTGCCGGTGGAGCGCCTTGCCGAGGTAGCCGCGCACCTGTCCGACTCTCCCCTCAAGGATTCACTGGAGAGGATCGTGACCGCTCAGAGGAAGAGCAGCACCCGCTCGAAGAGGTAGAAAAGGGCGAAGGCGACCACCAGCAGGGTGACCACCTGGATGGTCTTGCCGGCGATCCGCAGGTACTTCCGGTTCCGGGTGGCGAGGTAGGCCCCGACCAGGGCCACCAGGAAGACCAGGGCGATCAGGACGACGAAGCGCAGGACGAACATGGTCCCCTATTGTCCCTCCGAAACCACGCGGCCGCCGTCCAGGCGGATGATCCGGTCGGCCACGGCGAGGCTCGCGGGCCGGTGCGTGATCAGGATGATGGTCCGGCGGCTGAACGCGGCCCGGCAGGACGCCAGGAATTCCTCCTCGCCGCGCGGATCGAACAGGGCCGTGGCTTCGTCGAGAACGAGGATCGGCGGGTCTTTCAGAAGCGCACGGGCGAGCGCAATGCGCTGCTGCTGGCCTCCGGAAAGCCGCACGCCGCGGTCGCCGATCACGGTGTCGTAGCCCTGCGGCAGGGCGATGATGAACTCGTGCGCCCGGGCGACGCGGGCGGCCGCCTCGATCGCCTCCGGTTCGGGCTCCGGCCGCCCGTAGGCGATGTTGTCGCGCACCGTGGCATTGAAAAGGAGCACGTGCTGGGGAACGATGCCGATCTGGCCACGCAGGCTGGCGAGCGAGACGGTGGCGATGTCGACACCGTCGATCAGGATCCTTCCCGAAGCCGGGTCGTGCAGCCGCATCAGGAGGTGGCCGATCGTGCTCTTGCCGGCGCCGTTGGGTCCGACGAGCGCGACCGTCTCGCCCGCCGCGATGTGCAGGTCCACTCCTTCGAGGGCCGGCGGACGTCCCTCATAGGCGAAGCTGACACCCAGCAACTCCACCTCCCCCCGCACCGCAGGCAGGGTCCTTCCGGTCGTTCCGGACGCCTCCGGCGGTTCCGCGATCACCTGCTGCAACCGCGCCAGGGCCCCGCGCAGTCCCTGGGTCTGGCCATAGACATCGGCCAGGCCGGCGACCGGGCGGGCGAGCAGCTGCGCGTAAAGAATGAAGCTCACCAAGGCAGCGGGCGCGAGGCTACCGTCCAGCAGCTCCCCGCTCGCGAGCGCGAGGAGGAGCACGATCCCGGCCGCCGCGATGAACTGCATCAGCGGGCCGAAGGCGGCATAGATGCGGCGCTGCCGCGCCGACAGGCCCAGGATGCGATCGATCTGCGCCCGGTAGCGGGCGGATTCCTGCGGCTCGCGGGTGAACGTCTTGATGGCGGGCAGCAGGCCGAGGTTCTCCTGGGCCAGCGCGATCGCGTTGGCCTCCTCGGCCTGCAGCTGCACGGAGAGCGGGCGCAGCCGCCGCCCGGCGACCTTCAGCGCCAGGTAGAAGAGCGGCACCAGGACCGGCGCCAGGACCGCGAGGTCGACACGGATCCGCAACATCAACAGCGCGGACCCGGCGGCCGTGACCAGCAGCGGCACGACCGTCACCGCGGTGCCGCTGAGGAAGCCGCTCACCACGTACACGTCGTTCGTGAGGAGCGCGAGCGTGTCGCCCAGTCGGCGGCGTTGGTGGAAGGCGAGAGGCAGGGCCTGCAGGTGATCGTAGAGCCGGACCTTGATGTCGGCGACGATCCGGTCGGCGGTGCTGTCCAGGAGCCAGGCCGTGGCGAAGCGCAGCAGCGCCTGCGCCGCGAAGAGGCCCAGCATCGCCACGAGCACCGTGCGCAGCCCCGGCCCCGCGCCGCTGCTTTGCAGGATCGTGTCGGCGAGCAGCCCGGAAATCCAGGGGATGGCGAGCGCGGCCGCGCTTTCGCCGAGCATGAGCGCCGCGCCCGCGGCGAGGGCCAGCCGGTAAGGCGCGGCGAACGCGATGAGTGAGCGAAGGTCGCTGCTGGGCGCCACGGGTGGCTCGCCGGTCGGGTCGCGCAACCGCGCAGCTCCCCGGGAGCCGGGCGTTACTGCGCCTGCAACTGCAGGTTCGCGAAGGCGCGCGGCAGCGCGGCGAGGGAATCGAAGGTGACTTCCTCCCAGGCCTCGGCATCCGCGAGCAGCGCCCGGACCAGCTGGTTGTTGAGCGCATGCCCCGACTTGTGCCCGAGGAAGGCGCCGATCAGCGGGTGGCCGAGCAGGTAGAGATCCCCCACCGCATCGAGCGCCTTGTGCTTCACGAACTCGTCGTCGAAGCGCAGGCCCTCGGCGTTGAGGACCCGGAAATCGTCCACGACGATGGCGTTGTCCAGCGACCCGCCGCGGCCGAGACCGGCATTGCGCATCGCCTCCACGTCCTGGGTGAAGCCGAAGGTGCGCGCGCGCGCCACTTCCTTGACGAAGGAAACCTCGCCGAAATCGATGTCGACGGTCGTCTCGGACTGCTCGAACACCGGGTGGCGGAACTCGATCGAGAACCCGACCTTGAAGCCGGGGAACGGCGAAAGGCTCACCCGCTTGTCGCCCTGCTCCACGGTAACCGTCTTGAGCACCCGCACGTATTTCTTGACCGCCGCCTGCTCCTCCACGCCGGCCTGTTGCAGCAGGAACACGAAGGTGGCGGCGCTGCCGTCCATGATCGGCACTTCCTCGGCCGAAACGTCCACGTAGGCGTTGTCGATGCCCATCCCGAAGAAGGCGCTCATGAGGTGCTCGACGGTGGAGACGCGCGCGCCGTCCTTTTCCAGCACCGTGGCCATGCGCGTGTCGACCACGTTTTCGGCGCGGGCGGGAATGGCGGGGTTGCCGGGCAGGTCGGAGCGGCAGAAGACGATGCCCGTGTCCGGGGCGGCCGGGCGCATGACGAGTGCCACCTTGCGGCCGGTATGGACTCCGACGCCGGTGGCCTTGACGGTCGACTTGAGGGTGCGCTGGCGGATCATCGGCTCGACGCGCGGCGGCTCGTGGCTGCCGGGCTTCTGGAAAAACGTAATCCTATCATAACCTTAGAGTCACCGCCCGGGCTTCCGCGCCTCCCGCTCGACGGCGAGCGCGCGAATGGCGTCGAGGATTCCCGCAAAGCGCTCGCCGAAGACCGTGAGCGAATACTCCACGCGCGGCGGCACTTCCGGAAAGCTCTCCTTCGCGAGGATCCCGAACCGCACGAGCTTGCGCAGCCGCTCGTTCAGTACCTTCTGCGAGAGCCCCGGCACGGAATGCTCGATGGCCCCCGGGCGCCGCACGCCCGCGCGTACCTGGTCTATCACCGTAAGCGACCACTTGCAGCCAACGATATTTTCCACCATGCCATGGACGGACTTCGCCGGCCGCGGCGCGGAAATTCTTTTCTTCTTCGTCGTCGCCAAGATGCACCGTTTGGTGGGTAGGGAACCGTCCAGTGCCCACTTTTCCGACGGGCACCCGTCCGCTAGATTGCGCCGCGTTACCCCGCCTTTCAAGGAGATCGCGCATGAAACGCCTCGCACTCGCCACTCTCGCCACCCTCCCTCTCGTGGCCCTCGCCGCCGAGGTCGCCTACCCCGTGGGCTATCGCGACTGGCACCACGTGAAGAGCATGGTGATCCAGCAGGGGCATGGCCTCTACGACGCCTTCGGCGGCATCCACCACCTCTACGCAAACCGCAAGGCGATCGAGGGCTACCGGTCGGGGAAGTTCCCTGACGGTGCCGTCATCGTCTTCGACCTGCTGGAGGCGCCGTCCGAGGGCGGCGCCATCACCGAGGGCAAGCGCAAGGTGCTAGGCGTGATGGCCCGCGACGCGCGGAAGTTCGCCGCAACGGGCGGCTGGGGCTTCGAGGGCTTCAAGGGCGACTCGAAGGAAGAGCGCGCGGTGGGCTCCAACGCCGCGAAGGCGTGCTTCGAGTGCCATGCGCCGCAAAAGGATCGTGGCTACGTCTTCAGTTCGCTGCGCAAGTAAAAAGGCCCGCTCGCGCGGGCCCGCAAGGACAGAACGAGACGGCCGCCGGGAGACGGCGGCAGCCGCCCGCTTGCCTGTTCCTAGTCCGCCTGCTTGCGCAGGAAGGCCGGGATGTCGAGCGTCTCCATGCCGGAATGGCGGAGCGCATCGATCGTCTGGTCGCGCCGGCGCCGGATGGCCGCAGGCTGCTCGAGCTCCTCGTAGTTGACGGGTCCGTCATCGGTGCCGGTGCGCTGCACGATGGAGATGGTCGGCTGGCGCTGTGCCGCCGCGCCGCCCAGCCCCGTGGCGACGATCGTCACGCGCAGGTGCTCGCCGATCGCCTCGTCGATCACGCTGCCGTAGATGATGGTCGCGTCCTCGGCGGTGAAGGAACGGATGGTGTTCATCACCTCGTGCACCTCCCGCAACCGCAGGCTCTTGGAGGCGGTGATGTTCACCAGCACGCCGCGCGCGCCCGAGAGGTGGATGTCCTCGAGCAGCGGCGAATGAACCGCCTGCTCCGCGGCCATCTGCGCCCGTTCCGTGCCGGCAGCCATCGCCGAGCCCATCATCGCCACGCCGTTCTCGCTCATCACCGTGCGCACGTCGGCGAAGTCCACGTTCACCAGGCCGGGGCAGTTGATCACCTCGGCGATGCCGGCGACGGCGCCGTTCAGCACGTCGTTGGAGGCACGGAACGCGTCTTCGTAGGTCACGTCGTCGCCCAGCACCTGCATCAGGCGCTCGTTGGGAATGATGATCAGCGAATCGACGTGCTGCTTGAGCGCGTCGATCCCGACCGCGGCCACCTTCTGCCGCTTGCCCTCGAAGTCGAAGGGCTTGGTCACCACCGCCACGGTGAGGATCCCCATCTCGCGGGCGATGGAGGCCACCACGGGCGCGGCACCCGTGCCGGTTCCGCCGCCCATGCCCGCCGTGATGAAGAGCATGTCCGCGCCGGTGATCATCTCCTCGATGCGGCTCCTGTCCTCCTCCGCGGACTGGCGCCCCACCTCCGGATTGGCGCCGGCGCCCAGCCCCTTGGTCACGCCCGTGCCCAGTTGCAGCGTGATCTTGGCCAGGTTCCTCTTGAGGGCCTGCGCGTCGGTGTTCATGGTGATGAACTCGACCCCCTGCACGCCGTTGTTGATCATGTGATCCACGGCGTTTCCGCCGCACCCCCCGATCCCCACCACCTTGATCACCGCATCGGGCGATTGGGCTTCCAGCAACTCGATCATTTGTCGTCTCCTTTGTCTTGACTGCGATTACCCAGCATGCCGCCTGCCGCCTGCCTGCTGATTCCCTAGAAATTCCCCTTGAACCAATTGCGCATCTTCTCGAACACGTCCTTGAATCCCGTACCCGTGATCCGTGCGTGCTGGTCGCGCTTGACCTGTTCCAGCCCCGCGGCGAGCAGTCCCATCCCGGTGGAATGGCGGGGGCTCCTCACGACCTCGGCGAGCGCCCCGGAGTACTGGGGAAGGCCCACGCGCACCGGCATGTGGAACACCTCCTCGCCCAGCTCGACCATCCCCCGCATGAGGGAGGTGCCGCCGGTGATGACGATGCCGGAGGAGAGCAGCTCCTCCAGGCCGCAGGAACGCAGCTCGCGCTGCACCAGCGAATAGAGTTCCTCGACGCGCGGCTCGATCACCTCCGCCAGCGTCTGCTTGGAGATTTCGCGCGCGCCGCGGTCGCCCACGCCCGGCACCTCGATCATGTCGTTGACGCTCGCGAGCTGGCGCAACGCCACGCCGTGGCGGATCTTCAGCTCCTCGGCGTCCTTGGTGGGGGTGCGCAGCGCCATGGCAATGTCGTTGGTCACCTGGTCGCCGGCGATGGGGATGACGCTGGTGTGCTTGATCGCTCCCTCGGTGAACACGGCGAGGTCGGTGGTGCCGCCGCCGATGTCCACCAGGCACACGCCGAGATCGCGCTCGTCGTCGAGCAGCACCGCGTCGGCCGAGGCGAGCGGCTGCAGCATGAGGTCGCGCACCTCCAGCCCGCAGCGGCGCACGCACTTCATGATGTTCTGCGCGGCGGAGACCGCACCGGTGACGATGTGCACCTTCACCTCGAGGCGCATCCCGGACATGCCCAGCGGCTGGCGCACGCCGCCCTGCCCGTCGATGATGAATTCCTGCTCGAGGATGTGCAGGACCTGCTGCTCCATCGGGATGTTCACCGCGCGCGCGGTCTCGATGACGCGGTCGATGTCGTACTGCGACACCTCCTTGTCCTTGATCGCGACCATGCCGTGGGAATTGAAGCTCTTGATGTGGCTGCCGGCGATGCCCGTGATCACGTCGCGGATCTTCACGTCGGCCATCAGCTCTGCCTCCTCGAGCGAGCGCTGGATGGCGGTCACCGTCGACTCGATGTTGACGACGGTGCCCTTCTTCAGCCCGCGCGAGGGGTGGCTGCCCATGCCGATCAGGTTGAGCGTTCCCTCGGGCGTCACCTCCGCCACCAGGGTCACGATCTTGGAGGTCCCGATGTCGAGGGCCACCAGGATGTTGCGGCTCTCGCGGTTGCGATTCACGATCATGGTGTCGCCTTTTTTCTCATGCGCGGCGGCCCTTGGGCGCCGGCTTCTTTTCCGCCGCGATTCCGCGCAGCGCGAATCCGTTGGGGTAACGCAGGTCGGCGTGCGTGGCGGCGGCCGCCTCGGCGGCGATGCCCGGCCACAGGGCGGCGAAGCGCGCGAGCCGCGCGTCGAAGTCGTCGCGCCCCAGGTCGATGACGAGTCCCGAGGCGAGCTTGGCCTGCCACGCCCGGCGCTGCGTGAGGCGGATTTCCGCCACCGGGCTGGCGAGCGGCGCGGCGGCCTCGCGGATGCGCTTCCACGCGGCGGCCATCTCGGCCGACGTGCCCTCGGGGCCGGAAAAGCGCGGCAACTCGCCTTCGAACTCCGCCGCGAACACTTCGCCGCGCACGCTCACCAGGCGCGTGTCGTCCCAGCGCGCGAGCGGCGCATGCGGCTCGATCGCCACCTCGAGCACGTCCGGAAAGCGCCGCCGCACCGCGCAGTCGCGCACCCACGGCAGGCGGTTCACCGCCTCGCGCACGGCGGGGAGCGCGACCTCGCGCGCCTCGCGCCCGCGCAGGCCAGCGGCCAGGCGATCGAGGTCGGCCGCCGGCACGCGCCGCGTGTCGCCGCCGAACTCCACGGCGGCGATCGGGCGCCGCGCGAGCAGGTCGTAGCCGGTCCAGGCACAGGCGGCCGTCAGCGCCACGGCCAGGACCGCGCCCGTCGCGCGCAGGGCAATGGCCAGGGCGGGCTTCACGCCGAACCTCCGGTGGCCGCGCCTTCGAGAATGCGCAGGCACAGGTCCGGGTAGGAGATGCCGACCGCCCGAGCCGCGATGGGCACGAGGCTGTGCCCGGTCATGCCCGGGGAGGTGTTCATCTCCAGGAAGGAATAGCTGCCGTCGGGACGCAGCATCACGTCCGAGCGCCCCCAGCCGCGACAGCCCAGCACGCGGAAGCCCGCCAGGGCCACGCGGCGGATCTCGTCCTCGAGATCGGCGCGGATCCCGGCCGGGCAGTGGTACTTGGTGTCGTCGGTGAAGTACTTGTTCTGGTAGTCGTAGTTGCCTTGCGGCGCCTCGATGCGCACGAGCGGCAGCGCCTCCCCGCCCAGCACGCTTGCCGTGAGCTCCTGCCCGGCGACGAACTCCTCGGCGATCACCAGCGCGTCGTACTTCGCCGCGGCCGCGTGGGCCGGGGCGAATTCCGCGACCGAGTTCACCTTCGTGAGCCCGAGCGTGGAGCCCTCGTGCGCGGGCTTCACGATGAGGGGCAGCCCCAGCTCGCCGGCGACGCGGGCCCAGTCGGTCGACGCGTCGACGATGGCGAAACGCGGCGTGGGTATCCCGGCGGCGAGCCAGACGAGCTTGGTGCGCCACTTGTCCATGCACAGGGCGGAAGCCATGACGCCGCTGCCGGTGTAGGGAATGCCCATCGCCTCGAGCGCTCCCTGCACCGTGCCGTCCTCGCCGAAGCGGCCGTGCAGCGCGATGAACGCGCGCGCGTAGCCCTCGCGCTTGAGGTCGAACAGCTCGTGCGTCTTCGGATCGAAGGCGTGCGCGTCCACGCCCTTCTCGCGCAGCGCCAGGAGCACCGCCTTGCCGGAGATGAGCGAGATCTCGCGTTCGGCCGAGGGGCCGCCCATCAGGACCGCGACCTTGCCGAGCGCGCGCGGGTCAGCCATCGACCTCTCCCCGCCGGCCCACGATGCGCACCTCGAGTACCAGCTCGACTCCCGTCGCCTGCTTCACCGTCGCCTGCACGTGAGCAATGACCGCCTCGATGTCGGCCGCCGTCGCCGTGCCCTGATTGACGATGAAATTGGCATGCTTGGTCGATACCTGCGCGCCGCCGATGGTGTAGCCCTTGAGCCCGCAGGACTCGATCAGGCGGGCGGCATGGGTCTGCGGCGGATTGCGGAAGACGCTGCCGGCATTGGGAAGCTGCAACGGCTGGCTGGCGACGCGGCGCTCCAGCAGCTCCTTCATGCGCGCCATGGCCTTGGACCCGTCGCCGGGCTGGAAGGCGAAGGTGCCTGCGACAAACCATTCCTCGCCCGGCGTGCGCCTTGCCACGTGGCGGTAGGCGATCTCATAGTCGTCGCGGGTGCGCTGCCGCAGGGTCCCGGCCCGGTCGATGGTGGTCACGTCGACGACGTTCTCCCAGGTCTCGCCGCCGTAACAGCCCGCGTTCATGGCGAGCGCCCCGCCGATGGTCCCGGGGATGCCGACGAGCCACTCGGCGTCTTCGCAGTCGTGACGGGCGACGAAGCGGGACAGGTGGGGCGCCGGAACGCCTCCGCCCGCGTGAAACGCCTGGCGCGAACCGACCACCCCCGCGACATGAATTCCGCCGAGCGCGTGATGGGTAAAGACGATCGTTCCGTCGAAGCCGGCGTCGCGGACCAGGAGGTTGCTGCCCAGGCCGACGAAAAGGACCGGCTCGTCCGCAGGCCGGGTGGCGAGGAAGGCCTGGAGATCGGCCACGTCCGCAGGCTGGTAGAACGTCCTGGCGCGGCCCCCGGCCCGCCAGCTGACATGGCGGTCCATCGGCTCGTCCACGCGCATCACGCCGCGAGGCGCAGGCGGCTGTCCCTCGAGGACACCCAGTCCGACCGCCGCCTTGCCGAACGGGTTCACGACTGCCCTCCTGCGCGGCGGACGAGTTCCGGCGCCAGTCCCGCAACGGAACCGGCGCCCATCGTCACGACCACGTCGCCGTCGCGCACGCACGCGAGCACCGCTTCCGTCATCCCCGCGACCTGCTCGACGAAGATCGGCTCCACGCGGCCCGCGACGCGCACCGCGCGCACCAGCGCCCGGCCGTCGGCGGCCACGATCGGCGCCTCGCCCGCGGGATACACGTCGGCCAGCACCAGCGCATCGACGCTGGAGAGCACGCGCACGAAATCCTCGAAGAGGTCGCGCGTGCGCGTGTAGCGGTGCGGCTGGAAGGCGAGCACGAGGCGGCGGCCGGGAAAGGCGCCGCGCGCCGCCGCGATCGTCGCGGCCATCTCCGCGGGATGATGGCCGTAGTCGTCGACCAGCGCGAAGCTCCCCCCCGCTGCCAGCGCCACTTCGCCGTAGCGCTGGAAGCGCCGGCCGACGCCGGCGAACTCGGCCAGCGCCTTGGCGATGGCTGCGTCGGGCGCTCCCACTTCGCGCGCGACCGCGATGGCCGCCAGCGCGTTGAGCACGTTGTGCTCGCCCGGCAGGTTGAGCGTCACTTGCAGCGGTGCGGCGCCGTGGCCCGTGACGCGGAAGCGCATGCGCCCGGCGTCCCAGCGCACGTCCTCGGCACGCAGGTCGGCGTCCGTGCGGATGCCGTAGGTGACCATGGGCCGCGCGACGTGCTTCATGATGGCGCGCGCGTGCTCGTCGTCCTTGCACACGACGGCGAGCCCGTAGAAGGGCAGGTGGCCGAGGAACTCGACGAACGTCGCCTTGAGGCGCTCGAAGTCCTGCCCGTAAGTCTCCATGTGGTCGGTGTCGATGTTGGTGACCACGGAGATCACCGGCTGCAGGTAGAGGAAGGACGCGTCGGACTCGTCGGCCTCCGCCACCAGGTAGTCGCCCTTGCCCAGCCGCGCGTTCGTGCCGATGGAATTCAGGCGCCCGCCGATGACGCAGGTGGGATCGAGCCCCGCCTCGCCCAGCGCCGCGGCGATGAGCGACGTGGTCGTGGTCTTGCCGTGCGTGCCGGCCACCGCGATGCCCTGCTTGAAGCGCATCAGCTCGGCCAGCATCATGGCGCGCGGCACGACGGGCACGTGCGCCTCGCGCGCGGCCACGACTTCCGGGTTGTCCGCCTTCACCGCGGTGGACACGACGACCGCGTCCGCTCCGGCGATGTGGCGCGCCTCGTGCCCGATCGCCACCGCGATCCCCTGGCTGCGCAGACGCTTCACGGCCGCGTTCTCCGCGAGGTCGGTGCCGCTCACGGTGTAGCCCAGGCTCGCCAGCACCTCGGCGATGCCGGACATGCCCGAGCCGCCGATGCCGACGAAGTGGATGCGCTTCACCTTGTGCTTCATGGCGCCGCTCCGGCGAGTTCGGCGCACAGGTTGGCGCAGCGCAGGGTCGCCTCGGGCTTGCCGAGCGCGCGCGCCGCGCCCGCCATCGCGGCGAGCTTTTCGCGGCCGAGCCCGGAGAGGATCTGCGCGAGGCCCGCCGGCGTCGTTTCCAGCTGTGCGAGCCGCATCGCCGCCCCGCGCGAGGCGAGGAATTCGGCATTGCCCGCCTGCTCGCCCGCCACGAACCACGGCAGGGGAAAGAGGATCGCCGCCACGCCGGCCACGCCGATCTCCGCCACCGTGATGGCGCCGGAACGCGCGATGAGCACGTCGCACCAGGCGTAGCGCGCGGCCATGTCGTCGATGAAGGGCAGCACCTGCGCCGCGACGCCGGCGTCGCGATAGCTCTTCTGCAGCGCCGCGAAGTTCCTCTCCCCCGATTGGTGGACGACTTCCGGACGCGCCGCCTCCGGCATCGCCGCGAGTGCCGCCACGACGAGGTCGTTGAGCGTCTGCGCGCCCAGGCTCCCGCCCACGACGAGCAGGCGCAGCGGCCCGGTGCGTCCCGCAAAGCGCTGTTGCGGCTCGGGAACGCGCGCGATCTCCTCGCGCACCGGGGTTCCCAGCCACTCGACGCGCGCCGGTTTCGGAATGCGGTCGCCGAGCGCGTGCCCGGCCGGCGCCGCGAAGGCGCCTTCCATGCCGACCACGACCCGGTCGGCGACGAGCGCCAGCGCGCGATTGGCGAGCCCCGCGGTCGCCCCGGGCTCGTGCACCACCAGCGGCCTGCCCCAGAGTGCCGCCATCATCCCGCCGGGAAAGGCGACATAGCCGCCCATGGACAGCACGACGTCCGGGCGCACGCGGAAGAGGATCGCCGTCGCCTGCCAGAACGCGACCAGCAGGCGCAACGGCAGCAGCAGCCAGGCGAGGCCGCCCTTCCCACGCACGCCCGCCATGTCCACCTTTTCCATCGCGTAGCCGGCCTGCGCCACGAGCCGGCCCTCCATGCCCGCCGGCGTGCCCATCCACGCCACCTTCCAGCCGCGCGCCGCGAGTTCCTTCGCGATGGCCAGGCCCGGGAACACATGCCCGCCCGTTCCCGCCGCCATGATCAGGATCGTGCGGGTCACAGCGAGCCCCCGCGCATGAGGAACCGGTTCTCGAAGTCCACCCGCAGGAGGATCGCGATGGCGATGCAGTTGACGACGATGCCGGTGCCGCCGAAGGACAGGA
>CAZOIB010000038.1:0-14626 GCA_964579785.1 uncultured Lysobacter sp.
CTACCGCCACCGCTTCGCGGGCACGGCGGGGACGCTGCAGGCCGACTACCGCTATTTTCGCGACGACTGGGACGTCCGTGCGCATGCGCTGGAGATTGCCTGGAGCCAGGACCTCGGCGGCGACTGGGCGATACGGCCCGCGCTGCGCTACGCCACGCAATCGGCCGCCTCGTTCTATGCGCCGACGGTTCCGCGGCCGACTCCGGATGTGCATTCGAGCGACCAGCGCATGGGCGCCTTCGGTTCGCTGTCGCCGTCGCTGCGCCTGACCAGGCGCTACGACTCGGGGCTCGTCGTCGAAGGCACGGTGGGCTATTACTACAACGCGGCAGGATTGCGCGCCGGCGGTTCGGGCTCCGCGGCCTTCGAGACGCTGCGCGCGGCCTACGTCCTCGCGAGCCTCGTGCACGCCTTCTGAGCCATGTCCCTGCACCGCTACACGTTTCGCGCCATGGCGGCCGACAACGAGGTGCAGATCCACGCGCGGGAAGAGTCCGAAGCACGCGCGGCCGCGGAGCGCGCCATCGCGGAAGTCCACCGTATCGAGGCGAAGTACTCGCGCTACCGCCCCGAGAGCCTTCTGGCACGGATCAATGCGGCCGCCGGTGGCGAGCCTCTCGCCGTGGACGCGGAGACGCAAGCCCTGCTCGATTACGCGGATGCCTGCTGGCGGCAGAGCGACGGACTGTTCGACGCCACATCGGGCGTGCTGCGCCGTGCCTGGGACTTCGGCAGGGCGCGCGTGCCGACGGCTGCGGAGCGCGAGCCCCTGCTGGCACTGATCGGCTGGCAGCGCGTCGAGAGGGCGAACGGCAGCGTGCGCCTGGCCGTGCGCGGCATGGAACTCGACTTCGGCGGGATCGGCAAGGAGTACGCCGCCGACCGGGCGATCGCGGAACTCCACGCCCGCGGCATCACGAGCGCCCTGGTCAACCTCGCGGGCGATCTCGCCATGCTCGGTCCGCAGCCCGGGGGCTCGCCCTGGCGCATCGGCATCCGCCACCCGCGGATCGACGGGGCCGTGGCGGCGACCCTCGACGTCGCATCCGGGGCGATCGCGACGAGCGGGGACTACGAGCGCTACGTCGAGGTCGACGGCGTGCGCCACTGCCACATTCTCGACCCGCGCACCGGGCTGTCGGCGCAGGGCTTGCGTTCGGTCACGGTGCATGCGCCGAGCTGCCTCGTCGCCGGGTCGGCTGCCACCATCGCCATGCTCAAGGGCGAGCGCGCCGGGCTGGCGTGGCTCGCGGCGTTGGGCTTGCCGAGCTACGCCGTGCTCGCGGATGGCCGCAGCGTCGACGGATTCACCGGCTCGCCCCGGGGCGCGTGGTAAAATTCGCACACATTCAACAACTTCGCTTCACACCGCCCGAGGCCGGCGCGCCATGTACGCAGACACCCACACCATCGCGTCCGTCGACCCCGAACTCTGGCAGGCCGTCCGCGAAGAGTACCGCCGCCAGGAAGACGGCATCGAGCTCATCGCCTCGGAGAATTACGCGAGCCCCGCGGTGCTCGCCGCGCAGGGAACCGTCCTCACCAACAAGTACGCCGAGGGCTACCCCGGCAAGCGCTACTACGGCGGCTGCGAGTTCGTCGACGTGGCCGAGAACCTCGCCATCGAGCGCGTGAAGAAGCTCTTCGGCGCCGAGTACGCCAACGTGCAGCCCCACTCCGGCTCGCAGGCGAACCAGGCCGTGTTCATGGCGATGCTCAAGCCGGGCGACACCCTGCTCGGCATGTCGCTGGCCCACGGCGGCCACCTGACGCACGGGGCCGCGGTGAACCTGTCCGGCAAGCTCTATCACTCCGTCGCCTACGGCCTCAACGCAGCCGAGGAGATCGACTACGACCAGGTCCGCGATCTCGCGCGCGAGTTCAACCCGCGCATGATCGTCGCCGGCGCCTCGGCCTATGCGCTGCGCGCCGACTGGCAGCGCTTCCGCGACATCGCCGACGAAGTGGGTTCCCTGCTGATGGTCGACATGGCCCACTACGCGGGACTCGTCGCGGCGGGCGTCTATCCGAACCCGGTGGGCATCGCGGACTTCGTGACGAGCACCACGCACAAGACGCTGCGCGGCCCGCGCGGCGGCATCATCCTGGCGGCCGCCGAGCACGAGAAGGCGCTCAACTCGGCGATCTTTCCCTGCATCCAGGGCGGGCCGCTGATGCACGTCATCGCCGCCAAGGCGGTCGCCTTCAAGGAGGCGCTCGAGCCGGCCTTCAAGGCTTACCAGGCGCAGGTGGTCGCGAACGCGCAAGCCATGGCGGCCACGCTCGCCGGCCGTGGCCTGCGCATCGTCTCCGGGCGCACCGAGAGCCACCTGTTCCTCGTCGACCTGCGCGCCAAGAGGGTCACCGGCAAGGATGCCGAGGCCGCGCTCGGCAAGGCGCACATCACCGTGAACAAGAACGCCATCCCCAACGACCCCGAAAAGCCCTTCGTGACGAGCGGCATCCGCATCGGCTCGCCCGCGATGACCACGCGCGGGTTCGGGGCGGACGAGGCCCGGCAGGTGGCCGATCTCATCGCCGACGCGCTGGAAGCCCATGCCGACGATACGCGGCTGGCAGGCATCCGCGACAAGGTGAATGCCCTGTGCGCGCGCTTCCCCGTCTACGGGCCGGCGATGCGCGCCACCTACGGGCTCGCCTGAGGCGCGGGCGGAGAACTTTCATGATCTTTCGGCTCGTTCCTCGACCACGATGAAATGTCCCTTCTGCGGCGCCGAGGACACGCAGGTCATCGACTCGCGCGTGAGCGAGGAGGGCGACTCCATCCGCCGCCGGCGCCGCTGCCAGGTGTGTTCCAAGCGCTTCACGACCTACGAGACGGCGGAGCTGCGCATGCCGCAGATCGTCAAGGGCAACGGGCAGCGCGAGGACTTCTCCTCGGTCAAGCTGCGCACCGGTTTCCAGCGCGCGTTGCACAAGCGGCCGGTGACCACGGAACTCGTCGATGCCGCCATCACGCGCATCGAGCAGAAGCTGCTCGCCCTGGGCGAGCGCGAGGTCGATTCGCGGCGGCTGGGCGAGATGGTGATGGAGAAGCTGCGCAAGCTCGACAAGGTGGCCTACATCCGCTTCGCCTCCGTGTATCGCAGCTTCTCTGACGTCGAGGACTTCCGCGACGCCATCCGCGAGGTGCGGGACAAGTAGGGTGAACTTCTCCGCCGCGGACCATGCGCTGATGGCGCGCGCCATCGCCCTCGCCGCCAACGGGCGCGACACGGCCACGCCCAACCCCAACGTGGGCTGCGTGATCGCGAAAGCCGGGCGGATCATCGGCGAGGGCTGGCACGAGCGTGCGGGCGAGCCGCACGCCGAGGCGAGGGCACTGGCGGCCTGCGTTGAATCCCCTGCAGGCGCGACGGCCTACGTGACCCTGGAACCGTGCAGCCATCACGGCAGGACTCCGCCGTGCGCCGATGCGCTCATCGCCGCCCGCGTGGGCCGCGTGGTCACCGCTCTCGAGGATCCCAACCCGCTCGTCCGCGGGCAGGGTCACGCCCGCCTGCGCGCCGCGGGCGTGGCGGTGGAAACGGGGCTCCTCGCGGCGCAAGCGGCGGAAGCCCATCGCGGGTATCTCGCGCGCATGACGCGCGGCCGGCCGTGGATGCGCATCAAGGCGGCGGCATCGCTGGATGGCCGCATCGCGCTCGCCAATGGCAAGAGCCGCTGGATCACCGGAGAGGAAGCGAGGCGGGACGTGCACGCACTGCGTGCCCGTTCCTGCGCCATGCTGACGGGCATCGGCACCGTGCAGAGCGACGATCCGGAGCTCACCGTGCGCCATGTCGCCTGCTCGCGGCAGCCGCAGCGGGTCGTCGTGGACAGCCGGCTCGATCTCCCGCCCGGCGCGAGGATACTCGCCGGCGCGCCGACGCTCGTCGTGACCGTGAGCGAGGACCGCGAAAAGCGCGCCGCGCTCGCGGCGGCAGGCGCGGAGGTGGTGACCGTGGCGTCCGTGGGCGGCAAGACCGACCTGCTGGCGGTGGCCCGGCTGCTGGGCGAACGGGGCTGCAACGAGGTCACCGTGGAGGCGGGCGCCCGGCTCAACGCATCCCTCCTGCAGGCCGGCGTCGTCGACGAGATCGTCCTCTACCTGGCGCCGCTGCTGCTCGGCAATGCGGCGCAGGGTCTCTTCGCGCTGCCGGCGTTCGAGCGGCTCGCGCAGGGACTGCGCCTCGACGTGACCGAGGTGCGCGCGGTGGGCAAGGACGTGCGCGTCACCGCCCGTCTGAGAAACTGATCCCTCACGAAGGAGCGCGAAGGACCATGTTCACCGGAATCGTCACCGCCATCGGCCGCATCGCCTCCGCGCGCGAGCATGGCGATGGGCTGCGCCTGCGCATCGACGCGCCGGGCCTCGCCATGGGCGACGTGGCGCTGGGCGACTCCATCGCCGTGCAGGGCATTTGCCACACCGTCGTGGCCAGGGATGAGCGCGGATTCGAGGTCGACACCTCGGCGGCGACGCTTGCCGTGACGACCGGCCTCGCGCAGGGGAGCGAGGTGAATCTCGAGAAGTCGCTCACCCTGGCCGACCGCCTCGGCGGCCACCTCGTGAGCGGCCACGTCGACGGCGTGGGCACGGTCACGGCGTTCGAGGACCTGGGCGGCAGCTGGCGCCTGGAGATCGCCATGCCGCCGGAACTGGCGCGTTACGTGGCGCGCAAGGGGTCGATCGCGGTGGACGGCGTGAGCCTCACTGTCAACGCAGTGGGCGCCGACCGGTTCGAGGTGAACATCATTCCGCACACGCGATCGGTGACCACGCTCGCCCGCCTGGCCGCCGGCAGCCGCGTCAATCTCGAGGTCGACCTGACCGCGCGCTACCTGGAGCGCCTGCTCGAACGCTGACGAAAAGGGGTCAATTCAGGCGTTCCTGGAACTTCGCCTCGATCGGTTTCGCCGCACCCGGCTTCTGCACGCGCACATAGAACGCATAGGCATTCTTCGGCACCAGGCGGACGTACGCCCCGTAGCTCGTGCTCCCCGCGACGGTCAGCGGCTCGAGCGCCTTCGCTTCGCGCCCCATGCCGAGCTGCTCGACGTCCAGGCTCACGGTGGCACCCGCCAGCGGCGCCTGGGTGGCCGCGTCGAAAACGGAGACGTTCACGTGGTGGTAGCCGCTGCCGCCCGGGATTCCGCCGTGCATCTTCGCCTCGGGGGAGCCGGCCGGGAAGGCGCGCATGCGCTCGGCGCTGATGCGTCCGAGGTAGACGTCGAGCCCGCCGACGCTCACGCGCTGCATGCCCGTGCCGCCCGCTGCGGCCGGCCTGGCGCCCGCGGGCGCCTCCTTCGGCGGACCGGCCGGATCGAACAGGTACAGGACGGCGCCGCGCAGTTCCGCATCCGTGAGGTCGGCCTTGCCGCCGCGCGGGGGCATGCCGCCGTGACCGCGGATCGCGGTGAGGACCAGGGCATCCACGCCCTTGTTGAAGCGCGGTGCCCAGGCGGCCTTGTCGCCGGGCTTCGGTGCCCCTCCGGTGCCGGCCTCGTGGCAGCGGACGCATTGGACCTTCACGACGTCCGCACCGGTCGCGGCGAATGCGCCATTGCCCGTCAGAAACGGCAGCGCCAGCGCGAGGGCGGCGAACGGGACCCGCAGCCGCGACAAGTCGTTCCGCGGCCCATTGCAATGCAGAGCTTGGTGGTTGCGCATGGCTCCTCCTCGAGAGGGGTTTCGTGCCCCCTTGCTGCGAAGAAAACACCAATCCCCGCCCCGCAAATTGACCTATGGCAATCCCCGTGGAGATAGCGGTGCGGGCGACCGGCCGCCCAATCGGGCAAAATACGAGTTCTGCAGGGAGACTAGCGCCGTGAACATCAGCCCCACCGCCGAAATCATCGAGGAAATCCGCCACGGACGCCTGGTCGTCCTCGTCGATGCCGAGGACCGCGAGAACGAGGGAGACCTCGTCCTGGCGGCCGAATTCGTCACCCCCGAGGCGATCAACTTCATGGCCATGCATGCGCGCGGCCTGATCTGCCTCACCCTTACCGAGGACCGTTGCCGGCAGCTGGCGCTTCCGCTCATGGTGAGCGACAACCGGTCCCCGCACGGGACGGCATTCACCGTCTCGATCGAGGCCGCCACCGGGGTGAGCACGGGAATTTCCGCCGCCGATCGCGCCCGCACGGTGCGCATGGCGGTCGCCCGCCACGCGAAGCCCGACGACATCGTCCAGCCCGGCCACATCTTCCCGGTGATGGCGCAGAACGGCGGGGTGCTGGTGCGCGCCGGCCACACCGAGGCGGGGTGCGACCTGACCGCGCTTGCGGGTCTCACCCCCGCGGCCGTGATCTGCGAGATCATGAAGCCCGACGGGGAGATGGCGCGGCTGCCCGACCTGGTCGAGTTCGCCGCCGCGCACGGCCTGAAGATCGGCACGATCGCCGACCTCATCCGCTACCGCAGCGAGAACGAGAAGCTCATCGAGCGCGTCGCCGATCGCGCCATCGCCACCGCTTACGGACCGTTCCGCCTGTGCGTCTACCACGACAACGCGGCGGACGAACTGCACTACGCGCTCGTCAAGGGCGAACCTTCGCCGGACCGTCCCACCCTGGTGCGCGTGCACGAGCCGTTCCACTCGATCGACGTGTTCGATTTCGATGCCAGCCGCCACGCCTATTCGGTGCAGGACGCCATGCGCATCATCGCGCACAACAAGGAGGGCGTGATCGTTCTGCTGCGCCGCCACGAGGCCCCCAGCGAGATCCTCGACCGCTTCCAGCCGCACGCCCCCAATGCCCGCGGCGCGCGCAAGTGGGACCCGAAGCTGCACGGCGTGGGCGCGCAGATCCTGCGCGACCTCGGCGTCGGGCGCATGCGCGTGCTGGCGCGGCCGAAGCGCATTCCGAGCATGGCCGGGTTCGGCCTCGAGGTGGTCGAGTACGTCTCGCCCGACGAGGCTTCGCTGGTGAAGGCCGTATGACCGCCTTTGCGCCCGAACTCAACGGCGAGGGGCTTGCCGTCGCCATCGTCTGGAGCCGCTTCAACGAGGACGTGGTGCGCGAACTCCTCACCGCCTGCGACCGGGAGCTGGTCAACCTCGGGGTCGCGCCCACCGACATCGACGTGGTGAGCGTGCCCGGCGCGCTCGAGCTGCCGCTGGCGCTGCAGGCGCTAGCCCTGCGCACGCGCGGGTTCGGTCGCCGCTACGACGCGCTGGTGGCCCTGGGTGCCGTGATCCGCGGCGAGACCTACCACTTCGAGGTCGTCGCCAACGAGAGCGCCCGCGGCATCCTGGAGGTGCAACTGGAAACGGGTGTCCCGGTCGCCAACGCCGTGCTCACGACCGGCACCGAGGAGCAGGCGCGCGAGCGTGCCGCCATCAAGGGTGCCGAGGCGGCCCGCGTCGCGGTCGAGATGGCCAACCTGCTCAAGGCGGTGGCCGGATGAGATCCCCGCGGCGCCGGGCGCGCGAGTTCGCGCTGCAGGGCCTGTACCAGTGGCAGCTCTCCGGTGCCGATGCCGGGCAGGTCGTGCGCGACCTGGCCGAGCTCGAAGGCTACGCGGCGGCGGACTCCGCCTTCCTCGAGGCCGAGCTTGCCGGCGTGATCGGCGCTGCCGATGCGCTCCAGGCGCGGCTCGAGCCGCTGGCGGACCGCAAGTGGGCGGAGGTGAGCCCGGTGGAGAAAGCCATCCTCCTCATCGGCGCCTGGGAGCTTACCCACGCTCCGGAAGTGCCCTACCGCGTGGCGATCAACGAGGCCATCGAGCTCGCCAAGCGCTACGGCGGCACCGATGGGCACAAGTACGTGAACGGCATCCTCGACAAGGTGGCCGCCGCGGTGCGCCCGGAGGAGGTCGCCGGTCGCACGACTGCAAGGAAGCCGCGGCAAGCTGTCCGGACCGCCGCGCGCGCCTCCCCCCCGAAAAAGGCCGAAGCATGATCAAGACATCCCCCGAATTCGAGCTCATCGCGCGCCACTTCACGCGTCCGGCCCGCAACGCCGTGCTCGGCGTGGGCGACGACTGCGCGCTGGTGGACGTTTCCAACGGCATGGACCTCGCCGTTTCCACCGACACGATGGTCTCCGGCACGCACTTCTTTCCCGACGTCGATCCGGAGACGCTGGGCCACAAGGCGCTCGCCGTGAATCTTTCCGACATGGCCGCCATGGGCGCGATGCCCTACTGGGCGATGCTGGCGCTGACCGTCCCCGACGTGAACCACGAATGGCTGGAGAAGTTCGCCAAGGGCTTCTTCGACCTCGCGGAGGAGTTCGGCGTGTCCCTCATCGGCGGCGACACCACGCGCGGGCCGCTCACTCTCACCGTGACCATCATGGGCGAGGTCCCGGCCGGGGCCGCGATCCGGCGCAACGGCGCCAAGCCCGGCAACGACATCTGGGTGTCCGGCAACCTCGGCGACACAGCGCTGGCGGTGGCGCACCGGCGCGGGCTCCTGAAGCTGACCGAGGGGGAGTACATGGAGGCCGTGATGCGCCTGTACGAGCCCACGCCGCGCGTGAACCTGGGCCAGGCGCTGCGCGGCCTCGCCACGAGCGCGATCGACATCTCCGACGGCCTGCTCGCCGACCTCGATCACATCTGCACGCTCTCGAAGATCGGGGCGACCGTCGAGGCCGATCGCCTGCCGGTGTCCGAGATCGGCGCCGCCCATATCGATGCCCCGGCGGGTCTCACGGCCGTGGTCGCCGGCGGCGACGACTACGAGTTGTGCTTCACCGCCCCGGTCAATGCCCGCGAGAGCATCGAGGACCTCACGGACATGCTCGGCATCCCGCTCACGCGCATCGGCGAGATACGCAAGGGCAGGGGGGTTTCGCTCCTGGGGGCGGACGGCAAGCCGATCGCGGTCGACGGGCGTGGATTCGACCACTTCACGGCGTCCTGACGCGCGCTTTCTCTTCGCGCACCCCGCGCATTTCATTGCCCTGGGATTCGGGGCCGGGCTCGCCCCGCGCGCGCCGGGAACCGTTGGCACGGCCGCCGCGCTGCTCCTGTACTGGCTGCTCGCGCTGGTCCTGCCGCCGCTTGCCATCGCCTTTCTCGCCGTGCCGCTCTTCTTCGTGGGCATCTGGGCCTGCGGGGTGGCGGGAAGGAACCTCGGCGTGGCCGACCACGGGTCGTTGGTGTGGGACGAGGTCGTCGCTTTCCTGCCCCTGGCTGCCCTGGCTTCGGAGAGCCTCTGGCTGCAGGCCCTGGCGTTCGCCCTGTTCCGGCTCTTCGATATCTGGAAGCCGTTCCCGATCCGCCTTTTCGAGGCGCGGCTTGCTGGCGGGCTGGGCGTCATGTTCGACGACCTGCTCGCCGCCTGCTATGCCTATCTCGTTTTCGCCGTGACCGTCATCGCCCTCCATCGCCTTCCCGCCATGCCATGAAGCCCTGGCCCTATCCCCGCCTCATTGCCCACCGGGCCGGCGGTGTCCTCGCACCGGAAAACACCCTCGCTGCAATCCGATTCGGCCAGTCGCTCGGATACCGGGCCGTGGAGATCGACGTGCGGTTCTCCCGGGATGGCGTTCCAGTGCTTCAGCACGACGCTGCCCTTGACCGCAATACGAATGGAGCCGGCCCCATTGCGGAGCGGACCTGGGTGGAACTGTCCACGCTCGACGCCGGTAGCTGGCGCTCCGATGCCTTTCGCGGCGAGCCCCTCGCCCGGCTCCCCGATGCGGCGGCTCTCCTGCGCTCCCTGCGGATGTTCGCGCATGTGGAAATCAAGCGGGTTCCGGGGCGCCATCGGGAGTGCGGAGAACAAGTCGCCAGGACCGTAGCCTCCTGCTGGGAGGGAGCGGGTGAGGCACCGCTGCTCATCTCGTTTTCGGCCGATGCGCTCGACGCTGCAAGGCTCGCGGCGCCCGAACTCGGGCGCGGATGGATCGTGGAGGAGCCCTGGGATGGCGACCTGTCGCCCCTGGCGGCCATCGAAGCCGTATCGCTCCACCTCGAGCATGTCCTCGTCACACCCGAAGTGGTCGCGCGAGTCCATGCCGGGGGATACCGGCTCCTCGTCTGGACGGTGAACGACGTTACCCGCGCCCGCGAATTGCTCGCCATGGGAGTCGACGGGCTCGTCACGGACAACCTGCGCGAGCTGGCCGCCAGATTTCCGGAGCTGCTCTAGGCCCGCGGCCGATTCATCAAGCGTTTGCGCACGGTTCTTCAGGCGGCGCTGCAGAAAATGTTGTCAAGTTGCTGATTTCGTGCTTATTATGAGCACGACGCTCCTGCAATGCCCGCAGATTTCCTGGCGGGCGTTTTTTCCACCAAGGACCTTTCGGCAGACTTCCGTGGCCCGCATCGCTGTCTTCAACCAGAAGGGGGGCGTCGGCAAGACCACGACGACGCTCAACCTGGCCGCGGCGATTGCCGCGCATGGCGGCCTGCCGCTGGCGATCGATCTCGATCCGCAGGCCCACCTGTCCGCGATCACGGGTGCGGCCCCGAAGTCCTCGGATGCCAGCATCTACGCCTTCTACCGGGACACGCGATCGCTCTCCGCGCTGGTGATGGATTCCCCGCTCGGATGGCCGGTGATCCCCGCGCACGTCGAACTCGCCAAGGTCGACACCCAGTACGGCAAGGGCCCCAATATCCTCAACCGCCTGCGCGGGGGACTCGTCCGCGATGGCCTGGGGGAAGCCGGGTGCGTGCTGATCGATTGCTGCCCGATGCTCGGCGTGCTGTCGCTCTCCGCCATCTTCGCCGCCGACCGGATTCTCGTGCCGGTATCGGCCGACTACCTCGCCGTGAAGGGAGCGGAGCAGGTGGACCGCACCCTCAATGCGCTGCAGCGCGTCGTCGGTCATCGCATCGAACGCCGCTACGTGATCACGCGCTTCGACGGCCGGCGCAAGATGTCGTGGGACATCCTGGAGGCGTTCAAGGTCCGATTCGGTGCCGATCTCGCGGAGACGCGCATCTCCGAGAACGTCGGCATCGCCGAAAGCCCCTTCAGCGACCGCGATGTCTTCGCCCATGCGCCGACCAGCCGGGGTGCCGCGGATTACCGCGGCCTGTTCGAGGAACTGGAAGCGGTCGGCTTCTTCGGCGCCGCTGCCGGTGCCGCGCGCATGCCCCTCGTGGCCGTTGCCTGAACGGCCTGCGTCAGGATTGCCCGCGCCGCTCCTCTTCCGCAATCAGCGAGATCACGCCTTCGAAATCGGAGGCGTCCGCCGGCGCCGCCTCCTCGAGTTCCCGTGACTCGAGAACGACGCAGTGGTGGTAGACCTGGCGGAGCTTGCGTTCCGCCTCATCGAGGTCGCGCCCCTGGATCGTGAGGTGATCGACCAGCGATCCGCCGCGCGTCCTGATGCGGAAGCCGAACTTCTTCATTTCCACCGGCATGACCGCGCCTCCCGGGGTTGACCCCGGTTCCGCCGGCTACGCGGCGGCTGCCTGGGGCGTGCGCAACTTCGCGTCGAGTTCCCGGAGTGCCGTCCGGAGACCTTCCTCGATCACGGGGTGATAGAAGGGCATCTCGAGCATCGCAGCGACCGTCATTCTGTTCGCAGCGGCCCACGCGAGCAAGTGCCCGATGTGCTCCGCCGCCGGACCGGCCATTTCCGCACCGAGGAATCGCCCGGTGGCCTTGTCCGCATAGACTCGCAGGTGGCCGCGGTTGCGGAGCATCACGCGCGCACGCCCTTGGTCGGCGAACGATACCTCGCCCGTGGCGAACGTCCCCGGCTTGAGGGCCGCAAAACCGCCGCCCACGATCGCGATCTGGGGATCGGTAAAGACGACCGCGAGGGGAGTGCGCCGCTTGCCCGGCTGCACCGCCGGCAGGCGCGCGGCGTTCTCGCCTGCGATGCGCCCTTCGTCGGCGGCCTCGTGCAGGAGCGGGATGTAGTTCGCGGCATCGCCCGCGATGAACAGGCTGGTCTCGCCCACGCGCAGCGTGGCAGGGTCGAAACGCGGCACGCCGGCCGGGTCGAGATCCAGCCCGAGTTCCCCGAGACCGAGCCCCGACACGTTCGGCAGCCGCCCCGTGGCGGCGAGCACGTAGTCGAAGCTCTCGACCCGCACCGCATCATCGAGTCGCGTGTACTCCACCTCGACGCCATCGGTGATCCGCGTGACGCGTTTCACGTGCGCGTCGGGATCCAGATAGAGCTCGGAGGAGATTGCCTGCACGGCCGCGTCGCGCACCACCGGATCGGTGAGCGGCCCGACGCGTCCGCCCCGGCCGAGGACGACCACGCGCACACCCAGCCGGGCGAGCGCCTGCCCCAGTTCGAGGCCGATCACGCCGGGGCCGAACACGGCGACGGAGCGTGGCAGCGTGTCCCACGAGAACACGTCGTCGTTCACCACGAGGCGATCGCCGGCGGCGTCGAGGAGCGCCGGAATCGCCGGGCGGGATCCGGTGGCGACGACGATCGCGCGGGCGGTGATGCGCGTGTGCGCATCCACCTCGAGGGTGTGACGGTCCACGAAGCGAGCGCGTCCGGCGATGCGGTCCGCGGAAGGAATCTTCTCGACGCCGTCGACGACGAAGCCGACGAAGCGGTCGCGCTCGAGCCTGACGCGTGCCATCACCTCGCGGCCGTCGACACGCTTCGCGCCCTCGATGTGCACGCCGAATCCGGCCGCATGGTCGATGGCGTGCGCCGCCTCGGCCGCGGCGATGAGCAGTTTCGACGGCATGCACCCGACGCGGGCGCAGGTCGTCCCGTAGGGGCCGGCCTCGACCAGCACGGCCCGCGCGCCCTGCGCTCGGGCGGCACGGTAGGCGGCGAGTCCGGCGGTTCCGGCGCCGATCACGGCGACATCGACGGTGAGGGCATTCATGACGTTCTCCTGGCAGGAAAGGCGGGCCGGCCCGAAGGCCGGCCCGGGATTGCACAACTCAGGCAGCCAGCTTCCGGCCGGCCGCGAAGTAGGCCGCGAGGTCCTCGGCGCCGCCGATGTGGCGTCCGCCGATGAACACCTGCGGTGCCGTGCCGCGACCGGAAACCGCGCGGATGGTGGAGAAGGTCACGCTCTTGCCGAGGGGGACTTCCTCGTAGACCACGCCGTTCGCCTCGAGCAGCGCCTTGGCGCGCGCGCAGTGCGGGCAGCCGGGCTTGGTGAAGACGACCGCGGGCTCCGGCGCCTTCGCGGCAGGCGCGAGGTAGTGCAGCATCGTGTCGGCGTCGGACACCTCGAACGGGTCGCCTTCCTTCTCCGGCTCGATGAACTGCTTCACGATGACGCCGTCCTTCACGAGCATCGAATAGCGCCACGAGCGCTTGCCGAAGCCGAGGTTGGCCTTGTCGACGAGCATGCCCATCTTCTCGGTGAATTCGCCGTTGCCGTCCGGGATGAAGGTGATGTTCGGGGCGTCCTGGTCCTTCTGCCACTCCGACATCACGAAGCCGTCGTTCACCGACAGGCAGACGATCTCGTCGACGCCCAGCCTGGAAAACGTGGGCGCGAGCTCGTTGTAGCGAGGCAGGTGGGTCGTCGAGCAGGTCGGGGTGTAGGCGCCGGGCAGGGCAAAGACGATCACCGTCTTGCCGGCGAAGATCTCTTCGCTCGCGACATCCTTCCACTGGTTGTCGTGGCGGGTGCGGAACGTGACGGCGGGAATGCGCTGGCCTTCGTTGGTCTTGAGCATGTGCGGGTCTCCGGGGGTTGGTCGATAAGCAACGACCTGAACTTTAGTAGCCGGTGATTGATCCGTCCAATTGATCGTGGTTATACTTGCGATAGCCAACATCAATCGAGCCCCCCATGACGCTCACCGAATTGCGCTACGTCGTCGCCCTCGCCCAGGAACGCCACTTCGGCCGCGCGGCACAGAAGTGCTTCGTGACGCAGCCGACGCTGTCCCTGGCCCTGGCCAAGCTCGAGGACGAGCTGGGCGTGCTGCTCTTCGAGCGCAACAAGAACGAGGTGCTGGTCACCCCGCTCGGCGAGGCGGTGGTCGAGCAGGCGAGGCGCGTGCTCGACGAGGTCGGCAAGATCCAGGCGCTCGCCAAGGGCAGCCACGACCAGCTTGCCGGGGCCCTGCGGCTGGGCGTCATACCGACGATCGGGCCCTATCTCCTGCCCGACCTGGTGCCGATCCTGCACAAGCGCGCGCCCGGCATGCCCCTGATGATCGAGGAGAACTTCACGGCAAACCTGGTTCCCATGCTGCGCGACGGGGATATCGACGTCGCCATCGTCGCCCTGCCGTTCTCGGTGCCGGGTGTGCTCACGCGCACGCTCTACGAGGAACCCTTCAGTGTCGTCGTCCCCGAAGGGCATGCCTGGGCGAAGAGGAAGCACGTGCGGCCCGACGAGCTCGCCGGGGAGAATCTCCTGGTCCTCAATGCCGGCCACTGTTTCCGCGAGCACGTTCTCGAGGCCTGCCCGGGCCAGACCAACACCGCGAATCCCGAGGGCCGCTCGGGCAGTTCGCTGGAGACGATCCGCAACATGGTGGCCTCGGGTCTCGGCGTGAGCGTGCTGCCGGCCACGGCGCTGCAGGCGCGCTACGGGAGCCGGCTGGTCAGGGAAATTCCCTTTGCCGAGCCGGTGCCGTCGCGCAAGGTGGCCGTCGCATGGCGCACCAGTTTCTCCAGGCCCAAGGCGATCGAGACGGTCTGCCAGGCGATCCTGGGCGTGAAGCTCCCCTGTCTCAGGAAGGTGGCGGCGTAGTCCCGGCTT
>CAZOIB010000039.1:0-1920 GCA_964579785.1 uncultured Lysobacter sp.
GCCTTGGCGGATCGCTTGCGCGCCCAAGGCCACGGTGCGCAGGCCGGAACCGCAAACCATGTTGATGCTCCAGGCCGGAGCGCCGATGGGAATGCCGGCGGCGATCGAAGCCTGGCGGGCGGGATTTTGGCCCTGGGCGGCAGTCAACACCTGACCCAGGATCACTTCGCTGACGTCCGCGCCCGCGACTTTGGCGCGTTCCAAAGCGCCCCTTATGGCGACTTCGCCGAGCTTGTGGGCGGGAACGGTTGCAAAGGATCCGCTGAAGGCGCCCACCGGAGTGCGCGCGGCTGAAACTATGACGACATCTTCACATGCTCGGCTTCCCGACCGCCTTCACGCTGATGGGCATGGGGGTGTTCTTCGCCTGGCTCTCGTACCGCAGCGTCAACCCGGACATCGCGGTCCGGCAGGTGCTCGACCTCATGGTGCAGCGCGCCTATGCCGTGATGTCCAACGACGTGCTGATCGCCATCCCGCTCTTCGTCTTCATGGGCTACCTGGTGGAGCGCGCCAACCTGATCGAGAAGCTCTTCAAGAGCCTGCACCTCGCGATGGTGCGGGTGCCGGGTTCGCTCGCGGTGGCCACCATCGTCACCTGCGCGATCTTCGCCACCGCCACCGGCATCGTCGGCGCGGTGGTGACGCTGATGGGACTGCTCGCCCTGCCGGCGATGCTGCGCGCGGGTTACAGCGTGCAGATTTCCGCCGGCGCGATCACCGCAGGCGGCTGCCTCGGCATCCTCATTCCGCCCTCGGTGCTCCTGATCGTCTACGGCGCGACGGCAGGCGTCTCCGTGGTCCAGCTCTACGCCGGCGCATTCTTCCCCGGGGTCATGCTTGCCATGCTCTACGTGGGCTACGTCATCGTGCTGGCGAAGTGGAAGCCCCACCTGATGCCGCCGCTGCCGGAGAGCGAGCGCCAGGTACCGCTGCCGCCGCTCTCGCAGGCGCTTTCGGCGCGCCGGGGCAACGCGTTCGCCGGGCTGCTCTCGGGCATGAGTGGTGTTCCGGGACAATCGAAGTCCAGGGTGGCCAGCCAGTTGTTCGTGTCGTTGCTGCCCGCGATGACGATCGTGGCGGTGCTGGGTCTCCTGTACCAGGCCGGGACGGCGCCGATCGTGGTGGCGAGCACCGCGGGACTCGTGGAGGCCGGGGGATCGATGGCCGCCGATGTCGACGAAAAGAGCGAGTCGTCGGGCGGGCTCGCCGAGCCACCCGCCGAGTCGGGCACCGGGCTCGCGGAGCCTCCTGCCGACGAGCCGAAGGCCGATGCGGGCGCCGCGACCCCGGCTCCTGCCGCGCCCAAGGCAGCTGCAGCGAAGAAAGTCGAGAAGGCGGCCGCGCCTGCAGCCGCGGAACAGGAACGGCGGCCCGTGCCGACCTGGTACTGGATAGTGCTCGGGGCCGGCATGGCCTTCCTGGGTGTTGTCTATGCCTTCATGACCTGGCAGAGGTTCGAGATCTTCAAGATGCTGCTGGCGTCGTTCTTTCCGCTCGCGATGATGATCCTGGCGGTGCTGGGTTCCATCGTGTTCGGGCTCGCAACGCCCACCGAGGCTGCGGCCGTCGGCGCCTTCGGCGGCTTCCTGCTGGCCTGGGCCTATCGGTACATCGCCGCGCTCAAGGGCGGCAAGAGCGGCGCGTTCTTCGCCACGGTTAAGGACGTCGGCGGCATCGTGAAGGAGTCCTCGTTCCTCACCGCCAAGACGACGGCGATGGTGTGCTGGCTCTTCGTGGGATCCTCGATCTTCTCGGCGGCCTTCGCGCTGCTGGGCGGCCAGGAGATCATCGAGCGCTGGGTGCTCTCGCTCGGCCTCACGACGATCCAGTTCATGCTGCTCGCCCAGTTCATCATCTTCATCCTCGGCTGGCCGCTGGAGTGGACCGAGATCATCGTCATCTTCATGCCGATCTTCA
>CAZOIB010000040.1:0-8866 GCA_964579785.1 uncultured Lysobacter sp.
CGCCGCATCGACGAGGCGCTGGAGCGCCTCGGCCTCGCGCAAAGGCGCGGGCAGCTCGCCGGAACGCTGTCGGGCGGCTGGAAGCAGCGGCTGGCGCTCGCGGCCTGCCTGCTGCACGAGCCGCGGCTGCTGTTGCTGGACGAACCTACGGCCGGAGTGGACCCGGGGGCGCGGCGCGAGTTCTGGGAGCAGCTGCACCAGTTGGCCCACGCCGGGATGACCGTCCTGGTGAGTACCCATTACATGGACGAGGCCGAACGCTGCCACGCCCTGGCCTACATCGCCTACGGCAAGCTCCTCGCCAGGGGAACGGCCGCGCAGGTCGTGGCGGACGCGCAGCTCCACACCTGGGCGATCGAGGGCGACGACCTGGCGTCCATCGCGCGGGAGCTGCGCGGCGCGCCGGGGGCCGACATGGTCGTGCCCTTCGGCGCGCGGCTGCATGTCAGCGGCACGGATGCCCACACCCTGGCGGCCAGCGTGGCCGGCGTCGCCTCGCGCCCCGGCCTGCGCGTCACGCAGGTGGAGGCGGGACTGGAGGACGTCTTCATCCACCTGATGCGCAAGGCGCCCGAGCCGGTGACGGATGCCGCGCGGGCGGAGGGCTGAAGCGTGTTCGCCTGGAGCCGCCTTGCCGCGATCGTCGTCAAGGAGTTCGTCCAGGTGCGGCGCGACCGCCTCACCTTCGCGATGATGATCGGCTTCCCGGTGATGCAGCTCGTGCTTTTCGGATTCGCCATCAACATGGACCCGAAGAGCCTGCCGATGGCGGTGGTGGCGGCGGAGTCGAGCCCCTACTCGCGCTCGCTCGTGCGCTCGCTCGAGGCGAGCGGCTATTTCCGGGTGGTCGCGCAGCCCGCGACCGCCGCCGCCGCGGAGGCGATGATGGCCGAGGGCGATGTCCAGTTCGTGCTGCATCTGCCGGCCGACTTTTCGCGCAAGCTGGTGCGTGGCGAGCGGCCCGTGGTGCTGCTGGAAGCCGACGCCGCCGACCCGGCGGCCACGGGCAATGCGCTGGCGGCCGTGCAGACCGTGAACCAGTCGGCGCTCGCCCGCGACCTCGCCGGGCCGCTGGCCGGCCTCGGGGCCACGCCGCCGCCGTTCGAGTTGCGCGTGCACCGCCGTTACAACCCCGAGGGCATCACCGCCTACAACATCGTCCCCGGCCTCATGGGGGTGGTGCTCACCATGACCATGATCATGATGACCTCGATCGCGATGACCCGCGAGCGCGAGCGGGGAACGATGGAGAACCTGCTGGCCACGCCGGTGCGGCCCTTCGAGGTGATGGCCGGCAAGATCGTGCCCTACATCCTCATCGGCTATGTGCAGGTGGTCGTGATCCTGGCGGCGGCGAAGTTCCTCTTCGAGGTCCCCATGGTGGGCAGCCTCGCGCTGCTGTCGGCGATCCTCGTCCTCTTCATCGCCGCGAACCTCGCCGTGGGCTTCACGTTCTCCACCCTCGCGCGCAACCAGATGCAGGCGATGCAGATGACCTTCTTCTTCTTCCTGCCCTCGATGCTGCTGTCCGGATTCATGTTCCCGTTCCGCGGCATGCCGGGCTGGGCGCAGGCGATCGGCGAGATCCTGCCGCTCACCCACTTCCTGCGCATCGTGCGCGGCATCCTCCTCAAGGGGAACCATTGGGAGGCGATCGCCCTCGAAGTGGCTGCGCTCGCGGCATTTCTGGTGGCGGCCGCAGCCATCGCGCTCGCGCGCTACCGCGAGACGCTCGACTGAGACGCTCCCGGCACGCGAGTCGATGTTTCGCTTTGATACAATTCGTCCTTTTCCCGCCCGTCCGGGCCGGACCCCATGAATTTCGAGCAAGCCCGCTTCAACATGGTCGAGCAGCAGATCCGCCCGTGGGAGGTTCTCGACCCCCAGGTGCTCGCCCTGCTGTTCGAGATGAAGCGCGAGCTCTTCGTGCCCGACGCGCATGCGGCGCTGGCCTTTGCCGACCTGGAGATCCCGATCGGCTGCGGCGAGACGATGCTGCAGCCGAAGATGGAGGCGCGGATCCTGCAGGAGCTCGCGGTACGCCCCGGGGAGTCGGTCTACGAGGTCGGCACCGGGTCCGGCTATCTCACCGCGTTGCTCGCCCGCCGCGCAGGGCAGGTGACGAGCGCCGAGATCCACGGGGAGCTGCACCGGTTCGCCGCGGCCAACCTGGCGCGCGCCGGGGTGGCCAACGTCACGCTCCTGCAGGGCGACAGCGCGCGCGCGCCGCTGTCGGAGGCCGCTTACGACGTGATCGTCCTGACCGGCTCGACGCCGGTGCTGCCGCAGGCCTTCCTCGACCGGCTGAACCCGGGCGGGCGGCTCTTCGCCGTCGTCGGTGACGCGCCGGCGATGAAGGCGATCATCGCCACCCGCGGGGCAAACGGGGCGACCTGCAGCACCGAGGTCTTCGAGACGCTCCTGAAGCCCCTCGTCAATGCGCAGGCGCCGGCGCGCTTTCGATTCTGATGCGCCACCTCGGAGCGGCGGAACTGCATTCCTGGCTGGCGGGTCGCGGCAACGTGGCCCTGCTGGACGTGCGCGAGCCCTGGGAGTTCGACACATGCCGCATCGACGGCTCCCGGCTGATTCCGCTGTCGCAGCTGCCTGCGCGCCTGGGCGAGCTGGATCCGGACCGGACGACGGTGGTGATCTGCCACCACGGAGTGCGCAGCCTGCGGGCGGCGTCCTACCTGGAACACTGCGGCTTCGGCGACGTGGTGAACCTGACCGGCGGGATAGACGCCTGGGCGCGTACGGTCGACCAGGCCATGGCGGTGTATTGACCGGGCGCGGGACCGGCCGCCGGAATCCGGAACCCCGTTCCGCAACGTCAAACCGCAATCGAACAACGAACCGAAAGATCCTCCCATGACCCCGAAACGCCTCGTGCTCCTCCTCGCCGCCACCGGCCTCGCCTTTTCCGCGCAGGGTGCCGACCTGATCGGGGTCTACCGCGATGCCCTGTCGAGCGACCCCGTCTACCAGGCGGCGCGCGCACAGCACCAGGCCAGCATCGAGCGCCTGCCGCAGGCGCGCGCCGGCTACCTGCCCCTGATCACGGGCTCCGCCGGGGCCTACCGCAACTACAACGAGGCCGATGGCCAGCAGGACCTCGACTACTCCACGCGCGGGTTCAACCTGACGCTGTCGCAGCCGCTCTTCCGCATGCAGAACTGGATCACGATTTCCCAGGCCGAGAAGCAGCTCCTGCAGGCCGAGGCGACCCTGGCCAGCGCGATGCAGGACCTGATCCTGCGCGTGGCCCAGGCCTATTTCGACGTCCTGCAGGCCGAGGACAACGTGGCCCTGTCCGACGCGCAGAAGCGGGCGATCTCCGAGCAGCTCGCCCAGGCCAAGCGCAACTTCGAGGTCGGCACGGCGACGATCGTCGATACGCTGGAGGCGCAGGCGAAGTTCGACCAGGCGGTGGCGCGCGAGGTCCTCGACAGCAACGACCTCGAGGTCAAGAAGCGGGCGCTGCAGCAGATCATCGGCAAGCTGCCCGGGGCGCTGAAGCCGCTCGGCGACCGCCTCGAGCTGCCGCGCCCGAAACCGGACAGCATCGACGAGTGGGTGAAGGCCGCCAGCGAGTCGAGCCTCGCGGTGGCGGTGGCGAAGGCGGCCGCCGAGATCGCCGCGAAGGAAGTCGACCGCGCGCAGGCCGGCCACTACCCCACCGTCGATCTCAGCGCCACCTACAACTACAACCGCAACCCGGCCAGCTCGCTGGGCGAGCTGTTCACCGGGGCTTCCATCACGTCGCGCAACGCCCAGGTGGGCGTGGTGCTCTCGGTTCCGATCTACGCGGGCGGGGGCACGCAGTCGCGCGTGCGCGAAGCCCTGGCCCTGCGCGACCGGTCGCGGCAGGACCTGGAGAACACCGAGCGGACGGTGGCGCAGTCGGTGCGCCAGAGCTTCCTGGCAGTGACCAACGGCATCGCCCTGGTGCGCGCCCTCGAGCAGGCGCAGGCCTCCACGCAGAGCCAGCTCGAGTCCTCGATCCTGGGTCGCGATGTCGGCGTGCGCACCAGCGTCGACGTCCTGAACGCGCAGCAGCAGGTGTTCCAGACCCGCCGCGACCTGCAGCAGGCGCGCTATGCGTACCTGCTGAACTCGCTGCGGCTCAGGGCGGCGACGGGAACGCTGTCGGAAGCCGACCTCGAGGAGGTCAGTCGGGCACTGGCGCGCGGCTAGCCGCCAGGCGCGGCGCGAGCCAGGCGCCGAGGCGCTGCAGCGCGCCGCGATTGGCCTGCGCGAAGAGCGCCGCCCGCCTGCCCATCTCCGCGCGCCGCGCCGGGTCGTCGAGGAGAGCCAGCGCCATGCGGGTCGCGTCGCGCGCGTCGCGTGCGCGCAGTCCCGCGCCTTCGGCCAGCGCGGCTTCCGCGGCACTCTCGAAATTGAAGGTGTGGGGCCCGAACAGCACGGGCTTGCCCACGGCGCACGGCTCGATGAGGTTCTGGCCGCCGTAGGGCCTGAGGCTGCCGCCGACCAGCACGACGTCCGCGGCGGCGTAGTAGGCGAGCATTTCTCCCATCGAATCGCCGAGCGCATAGCGGGCCGCTGCCGGAACGGGCCGGCCGAGGCTGCGGCGCGGCACGGGACCGTGCCGCGAGGTGAGGAGCGCCGCGACCGCGTCGAAGCGCTGCGGATGGCGTGGAACGATGACCACCAGGATGTCGTCCGCCGGCCGCGCCGCCTCGATGGCGTCCGCGAGCAGCTCCTCTTCCCCCTCGCGGGTGCTGCCGACGACCCAGATGCGCCGCTGCGCACCAAGCAGCGCCCGCAGTTCGCGCCCGCGCGCGGCCACGTCTTCGGGTACGTCGAGGTCGAACTTGATGTTTCCGGTGACGGTCACGTCGCGCGCGCCGAGCCGCTCCAGGCGCGAGGCGTCGGCACCGGCCTGGGCGGCCACTCCGGCCAGCCCGTGCAGCGCTTCGCGGGCCAGCGCAGGGATGCGCGCATAGCCGGCGGCCGACCGTTCCGACAGCCGCGCATTCACGAGGAACACGGGCACGCCCCCCGCCTTGCATGCGGCAAGCAGGTTGGGCCAGATCTCGGTTTCGAGCAGGACCCCGAAGGAAGGTGCCGCGCGGGCGAGGAAGCGGCGCACGGCAAAGCCGTAGTCCCACGGCAACCAGGCCTGCGTCACGCTGTCGCCGAAGATCTCGCGGCCCGTGGCGCGGCCGGTCGGCGTCATGTGGGTGAGCAGGATCGCCGCGCCGGGATGATCGCGGCGCAGCATGGCGACGAGTGGCGCCGCCGCGCGCGTCTCGCCGACCGACACCGCGTGCACCCAGATCACCGGCCGGCTGCGCGGGACGGGCGTCGCACCGAAGCGTTCGGAGAGGTGGGCGAGATAGCCCGGCTGCCGGCGGGCGCGCCACGCGAGGCGCACCAGCACGAAGGGCAGGGCAAGCCAGAGAGCCGCGCTGTACGCCAGGCGCGCCATCACGGCGCAGCGGACCCGAACAGCACGCGGGCGACGTCCGCGGCGGAGGGCACCTGCCCGGGACCGCCGAGATTCACCGCGCGGTCGCTGCCCAGTAGCCCGGTGAGTCCGGGCTGCGTGGCCACGTAGATCCCGACCGTCGGCGTGCCTAGCGCCACGGCAAGGTGCGTGAGCCCGGTGTCGACGCCCACCACCGCGCTCGCGTGGCGCAGCAGCGCAGCGGCCTCGGGCAGCGCCATGTCCGGCGCAGCCACTCCTCCCCGTGATGCGGCAGCGAGACGCGCGGCATCCGCACGCTCCGCAGGCGAACCGCCCGGGAAGACGATCGCGAGTCCCTCGCGAGCGAGGTGAGCGGAGAGGGCGACCCAGTGCGCGTCGGGCCAGCGCTTGCCGGGGCGGCTGGAGGCATGCAGCGCGACGACATAGCCCCGCTCCGGAACCCACGGCGGCGCTGCGGCGGTTGCCCCGATTCCATAGTCGGGCGGTCCTTCGGGCCGGTAGCCGAAGACCGCGCCGACGAGGCGGCGGTTGCGCTCGACGGCGTGGAGCCGTTTCGGCACGGCGATCGACTGGTCGTAGAAGCGCGCCGCCGCGCGCTCGCGCACGCTCGGACGGTCATAGCCGAACAGGGGCCCGCGTGCCAGCCGCGCCACCGCAACGCTCTTGAGCAGCCCCTGGCTGTCGACGATCCAGTCGTAGCGGCTCTCCCGCAGCTCCCGGCGCACCCCGGAGAGCGCTCCCCAGGCTGCCGGGACGAGCGGGTTCGCGCGCAGGCGCCGCAATGCGACGGCGATCGTGCGCGATACCGCCGGGTGCAGGCGCACGAGCGGGGCATAGGCCTCCTCCACCGCCCAGTCGATGGCGACCTCGGGCCGGGACGCCCGCAGGTCGGAAACCGCCGGCAGATGGTGGATGACATCGCCGAGCGACGACAGCTTCACGAACAGGACGCGCGGCGCGGACATGGCGCATTCTAGAACGCGGGCCCAAAGCGGTGCAGGGCAGGGCGGCGCGGCACGGTAAAATGAGCCTCCTGCCGCTATCCCACCCCGCCGTGGCAACCATCCCGCAGAAGCTTCCGCTCTCCGTCGCCGTGATCGCCCTCGATGCCGAGACGCAGATCGGGGAGCTCATCGCGAGCGTGGCCTTTGCCGACGAAGTGCTGGTCGTCGATTCCGGCAGCCGCGATGCCACGGTGCAGCTCGCCGGGACGCTCGGCGCGCGCGTGGTGCACAAGGAATGGATGGGCTACGGCCGCCAGAAGCAGTTCGCCGTCCAGTCCGCGAAGCACGACTGGGTGCTGTGCCTGGACGTCGACGAGCGCGTCACGCCGCGCCTTGCACAGGCGATCGGCGCCGCGCTCGCCGGCGAGCGCTACCGGGCATGGCGCATGGCGCGGCGCAACCGCTTCCTCGGCACCTGGCTTGCCCACGGCGAGGGGTACCCGGACTGGTCGCTGCGGCTCTTCCATCGCGCGCACGCCAGCTGGTCCAACGACGACGTGCACGAGGCGGTGCTCACGACCGCGGAGGTCGGGCGCCTGGAGGGCGACCTGCTGCACGACTCCGCCGAGGACGTGGCGACCTACATGGCGAAGCAGAACCGCTACACGACGCTGCACGCGCAGGCGCTCTACCGCCAGGGCGTGCGCGCCGGCTACGCCACGCTCTTCGTCAACCCGCTGGTGCGCTTCGTCAAGTTCTACGTCCTGAAGCGCGGGTTCCTGGACGGCGGGCCCGGCTTCGCCCACGTCGTGATCGGGTGCAACAATACCTTTCACAAGTACTTGAAGCTCATCGAGCTGCAGAAGGCAGGCAAATGACCATCCTCGTCACCGGCGGGGCCGGCTTCATCGGCTCGAATTTCGTGCTCGACTGGCTCGCCGCGGGCGGCGAGCCGCTGGTGAACCTGGACAAGCTCACCTATGCCGGCAATCTCGCCAACCTGGCCGCAGCCGCCTCCGATGCGCGGCACGTCTTCGTGCGCGGCGACATCGCCGACCAGGAGGCGGTCGAGGCGCTGCTCGCGAAGCACCGACCGCGCGCCATCGTGCACTTCGCCGCCGAGAGCCACGTGGACCGCTCGATCCACGGCCCCGCCGACTTCATCGCGACCAACGTGGTCGGCACCTTCCGGCTGCTCGAGGCCGCGCGCGCGCACTGGCAATCGCTCGCGGGCGCCGAGCGCGAGGCCTTCCGCTTCCTGCACGTTTCCACCGACGAGGTCTACGGCTCGCTCGCCGCGACCGATCCCGCGTTCTCCGAGACCACGGCGTACGCGCCCAACAGCCCCTATTCGGCCTCCAAGGCCGCGAGCGATCACCTGGTGCGCGCCTACCACCACACCTACGGCCTGCCGGTGCTCACCACCAACTGTTCCAACAACTACGGCCCCTTCCAGTTTCCCGAGAAGCTCATTCCCCTGATGATCGCCAACGCGCTCGAAGGCAAGGCGCTTCCCGTCTACGGCGATGGCCAGCAGGTGCGCGACTGGCTCTACGTGGGCGACCATTGCGAGGCGATCCGCATGGTGCTCGCGAAGGGACGGCCGGGCGAGGTCTACAACATCGGCGGCAATGCCGAGATGCGCAACCTCGAGGTCGTGCACGCCCTTTGCGACACGCTGGACGCGCTGCGCCCGCGCGCCGGCGGCCACCGCGCGCTGATCACCTACGTGACCGACCGCCCCGGGCACGACCGGCGCTATGCGATCGATGCCCGCAAGATCCGCGCGGAGATCGGGTGGGCGCCGCGCGAGACCTTCGCGACGGGGCTCGGGCGCACCGTGCGCTGGTACCTCGACAACCCCGGCTGGGTGGCGCAGGTGCGCAGCGGCGAGTATCGCAACTGGATCGAGAAGAACTACCAGAAGAGAGCATGAGCATGGGCAAGCGCAAGGGCATCATCCTCGCCGGAGGCTCCGGCACCCGCCTCTACCCGGTCACGCAGGTCGTCTCCAAGCAGCTGCTGCCGGTGTACGACAAGCCGATGGTCTATTACCCGCTCTCGACGCTCATGCTCGCGGGCATCCGGGAGATCCTGGTCATCTCCACGCCGCAGGACACGCCGCGCTTTGCCGAGCTCCTGGGCGACGGATCGGAATGGGGGCTCGCGATCTCGTATGCCGTCCAGCCGAACCCGGAGGGGCTGGCGCAGGCGTTCATCATCGGCCGCGACTTCGTGGGCAGCGACCCGTCCTGCCTCGTCCTGGGCGACAACATCTTCTACGGCCACGACCTGAGCACGCAGCTCGAGCGCGCCTGCGGGCGGGCCGCCGGCGCCACCGTCTTCGCCTACCCGGTGAAGGATCCGGAACGCTATGGCGTCGCCGAGTTCGATGCCGCGGGCAAGGTCGTCTCCATCGAGGAGAAGCCGAAGGCGCCGAAATCCCGCTACGCGGTGACCGGGATCTACT
>CAZOIB010000041.1:0-15430 GCA_964579785.1 uncultured Lysobacter sp.
ATGGAATCGACCTCCCCGGCTACCCGCGCCACCTCGGCATGCGCGCGGTCGATGGCATGGCGTGCTTCCGGACCGACAAGGACCGCCACGTTTTCTGGGTTACCTGCGCGAGGCCATCGAAAGGGGCGGCTGCCCGCTCAACGCCTTCGTCCTGATGACGAACCACATCCACCTGCTCGCCACGCCCACGGAAACCGGGGCGGTCCCGGCCATGATGCACTCCGTCGGCACGCGCTACGCCCGCTACTTCAACGCCGTCTACGAGCGCACCGGGCCCCTGTTCGAGGGGCGCTACTGGTCGAGCCACCTGCACAACATCGGAATGGAAACCCGCCCGGAGCTCACCTTCCACGGTGAATACCTCGGCCTCGGGCCGACAAACGCGGCCTGCGCCCGAGCGTGGTCGAACTTCGTCGAACAGGGAATCGCCTCCGACGAACTCACGCGCCTGCGCAAGCAGTTCCGCCGCAACAAGCCTCTCGGCTCCAACGCCTTCGTCGACCGCTTCGGCAAAATGAACCCGGTTCGCGAACCCGGTTCATGAACCGGGTTCATTCGAAGAACTGCCGCACCTTGCTCAGGTTTTTCCAGGCGAGCGCCCCCACCCCGCCCACCTGGTTGCGCCGCAGCGCCCGGTAGTCCTCGCGCATCTTGTGGATGATCTGGCCGATCGAACGGTTGCTCACCCCGCCCAACCGCATCTTCACCAGCACCGACGGGATGTACGCGGGCGCCACCCGGCCCGGCCCGAGGAAGCGCAGCATGCAGTCGAAGTCGGCGGCGATGGTGAAGCTCGTGTCGAACGCGCCCAGCTGCTCGTAGATGCTGCGCCGCACGTAGAAGGTGGGATGCGGCGGCATCCAGCCCCAGCCCAGGCGCCGGTACGAGAACCGGCCCGCCCGCCAGTAGCGGATCACCCGGTCCAGGTCGTCCTTGGCCACGTATTCGAGGTCGCCGTAGGCCGCGTCGTAGCGGCGGTTGGCGAGGGCGGAGGCGATCCGGGAGAGCACCCAGTCGTCCTCGTAGACGTCGTCGGCGTTGAGGAACCCGATCACCTCGCCCGTGGCCAGCCTGATGCCCTTGTTGAGCCCGTCGTAGATGCCGTGGTCCTTCTCGCTCACCAGCACGTCGATCTTGTCGCGGCAGCTCTCCAGGATCTCCACCGTGCCGTCGGTCGAGGCGCCGTCGATCACGATGTGCTCGATGTCGGAATAGAACTGCCGGTGGACGGACTCGATGGTGTCGCGGATGGTGTCGCGCGCGTTGTAGACCACCGTGATGATCGAGATTTTCATGGCCGGCCTGGATGCGGACTTGCGGGTTCGGTCGGGACGGTCCCCGAGAATACACCGGCGAGGTCCCCGCGCGCCCGCAACCCGGCGTGACAGGTGTAGTCGAGGTTGACCCCCCTCGGCCCGCCCCCTAAGCTCCCGGCGTGGCGACCATGCAGAGCAGCGGGCATTTCACGGCGACGGCGATCTCGGTCGTCGCGGCGTTGCTTGCGACATGGCTCCTCGCCCGCATCGCCCCGCGCATCGGGCTGGTCGATCGCCCCGGCGGCCGCAAGGACCACGCGCTCCCCGTTCCCGTCATCGGCGGTCTCGCCCTGGTGGCCACCCTTTTGGTCGGCGAGTTCGCCTTCGGCCGCGCCGCCATTCCCCCGTCGTTCCTCGCCGCGGCCATCATCCTGGTGGCGATCTCGGTGTGGGACGACTGGAAGGAGCTCCACCACCTGCCCCGCTTCGTCGGCCAGGCGGTCGCGGTGCTGGTGATGGTGTACGCGGGCGGCGTGCAGCTCGCGAGCGTGGGCGACCTGCTGGGCTGGCGGCCCATCGGCCTGGGATTCCTGGGCGTGCCGCTGACCGTCTTCGCCGTGGTGGGGGTGATCAATGCGGTCAACATGATCGACGGCATGGACGGGCTTGCCGGCTCGCTGGCGCTAGTGGCCTTCGGCTGGTACGGCGTGGCGGCCACGCTTACCGGCGACGCGGGGCTGGCCGCGCTCGCCTGGTTCCTGTGCGGCGGGCTGGCCGGGTTCCTCGTCTTCAACCTGCGCCTGCCCTGGCAGCCAAAGGCGCGCGTCTTCCTCGGCGATGCGGGCAGCACGCTCTTGGGCTTCGCGCTCGCCTGGTTCGCGATCGACCTGAGCCAGGGCTCCGGGCCTGCGATGCCCCCCATCGCGGCGCTGTGGGTCGTGCTGTTGCCCTTGGCCGATACGGTTTCGCTCATCGCCCGGCGCCGTTCGCGCGGCCGGAGCCCCTTCCATGCGGACCGCGAGCACATCCACCACTTCCTGCTCGCCCGGGGCCTGTCGGTGAACGCGACTCTCCTGGTGCTGGTGGGAGTCTCCGCGGTCTTCGGCGCCGTGGGCGTGCTGGGGTGGCGCGCGGGGGTGCCGGAGCCGGTGCTGTTCTGGGCGTTCTTTTTCCTTTTCTTCGGGTACCACTACGCGATCAAGGCGGCGTGGCGGCGTTCGCGTGCGGCCGGGGAGGCATGATGTTCGCGATGGCAGGTCGATGCCGATGAACGTGCTGCTGACCGGGGGGGCCGGCTACGTCGGGACCGCATGCGTGGTCGCGCTGGCGCAGGCCGGCATGCGCCCCGTGGTGCTCGACAACCTCGTCAACAGCTCGGCGCTGGCCATCGAGCGCTGCGCCCGCCTGGTCGGCGGGAGCGTGGAGTTCGCCGAGCTCGACGTTCGCGATGTGGCGGGCGTGCGCGCGCTCCTCGAGCGCCAGCGGATCGACGCCGTCATCCACCTGGCCGGCCTCAAGTCCGTCGCGGAATCCACCGAGCGGCCGGTCGCCTACTACGACAACAACGTCAGCGGCACGGTCGCGCTGCTCGAGGCGATGGAAGGCGCAGGCGTGTCGAGCCTCGTCTTCAGTTCCTCCGCGACGGTCTATGCCGAGGGCACGCCGCCATACCGCGAGGATGCGGCGCTGGGCCCTTCGAACCCGTACGGAAACACCAAGCTCTGCATCGAGACGATGCTGCGCGACGTGCAGCGGGCCGATCCGCGCTGGAACGTCGCCATCCTGCGCTACTTCAACCCCGTGGGCGCGCACCCGAGCGGCGCGATCGGCGAGTCTCCCCGCGGGACCCCGAACAACCTGGTGCCGCTGATCTCGCAGGTGGCAGCCGGGAAGCGGGAGATGGTCACCGTATACGGCGCGGACTATCCCACCCGCGACGGCACCGCGGAACGCGACTACATCCACGTGATGGATCTCGCCGAAGGCCACGTCGCCGCCCTGCGCGCGCTGCCCGGGGCGGGATGCCTCACGGTGAACCTCGGCACCGGGCGGCCGCACAGCGTGCTCGAGGTCATCACCGAGTACGAGCGCGCCTGCGGCCGGCCCATCCCCCGCCGCATCGGCCCCCGCCGGCCCGGCGACGTGGCCGTGTCCTGCGCCGATGCCTCCCTCGCGCAGCGCCTCCTCGGCTGGCAGGCCACGCGCACCCTCGCCGAGATGTGCCGCGACGCCTGGAACTGGCAATCCAACGAACCCGGTTCATGAACCCGGTTCACGAACCCGGTTCGCGAACCGGGTTCAAACGACTCAACGTCGCCGGACCACCCAGTTGCCCAGGGCGAGCAGGTCCATGCGCGTGCGCAGGAAGCAGTCCAGCGCCTCCTCCGGCCGGCAGACGATCGGCTCGTTCTCGTTGAACGAGGTGTTGAGCACCATCGGCACGCCGGTCAGGTCGCGGAAGCGCTCGATCAGCGCGTGGTAGCGGGGGTTGGAGTCGCGCGTGACGGTCTGCAGCCGCCCCGAGCCATCTACGTGCGTGACGGCGGGAATCGCGGAGCGCTTTTCCACGCGAATCGGATACACCTGCATCATGAACGGCACGTCGTCGTCCACCGCGAACCACTCCGCCACCGCCTCGCGCAGGATCGACGGCGCGAAGGGCCGGAACGACTCGCGGCGCTTGATCTTCGAGTTGAGGATGTCCTTCATGTCCGCGCGGCGTGGGTCGCAGACGATTGAACGGTTGCCCAGCGCCCGCGGCCCCCACTCCATGCGGCCCTGGAACCACCCCACCACGAGTCCGTCGGCCACCGCCCGCGCCGCCTGGTCGACGAGCGCGGCATCGTCCATCACGTGCTCCACGGTGCAGCCCGCCGCGGCGATATCCGTCGCACGCGCCGCCAACAGCTCCCCGAGAGCCGCATCGTCGAACCGCGGCCCCCAGTAGGCGTGCTCCATGGCGAAACGCGGCGCAGCCCTGCCCTCGCCCACCTCGTTCCACACGACGAACGCGGCACCGATGGCCCCGCCCGCGTCTCCTGCCGCCGGATGGATGTAGAGCTTGCGGAACGGCGTGTTCGCGTACACCTTGCCGTTGGCCACCGAGTTCATCGCGCACCCCCCGGCCAGGCACAGCGCGTCGCTGCGATAGCGCTCGTGCAGCCGGTTGAGCAGGTGGAAGAACGCCTCCTCGTACATCGCCTGCACCGAGCGCGCGATGTCCTTGTGGCGCTGCGTGAGTTCCTCGCCCTTCTTGCGCGCCGGGCCAAGCAGCTCCTCCAGCGCGGGCGAGTACAGCGAAGCGAAAGTCGGCTCGCCGCCGCTCCACTCGTAGGCGATCCTCTCCTGGTGGTGGCGGAAATACGCGAGGTCCAGCTCGAAGCCGCCGTCGGGCACCAGCTTCACGATCCGGCGCATCGCCTCCATCGCCTTGGGCTCGCCATAGGGCGCGAGGCCCATCACCTTGTACTCGTCGCCGTAGTTGGGAAAGCCCAGGTGCTGCGTGAGCGCCTGGTAGAAGATGCCCAGCGAGTGCGGGAAGTAGATCTTGTCATCGGCGGCGATGGCGCCGCCACGCCCGAGGCCCCACGCCGCGCTGGCGAAGTCGCCGAAGCCGTCCACCGAGACCGCGACCGCCTCCGCGAACGGCGCGACCAGGAATGCCGAGGCCAGGTGGGCCAGGTGATGCTCGACCTGCCGCACCTCCGCCCGCAACGTCTCGCCCGGAAAGGCGCGCGCCAGTTCCTCGGCCACGCCCGTGCGCTCGCGTTTGTTGCGGATGCGATCGAGCACCAGCGCGAGGCTCGGCCGGCTCGTGGCGAGGAAGGACACCTTTCGCCAGAGGTTGGCGCCCGCGTCCTGGTTCACCGCCACGTGGTCCACCTGCCCCAGTGTGATGCCGGCATCCCGCAGGCACCAGCGCACGGCTTCGGTGGGCAGCCCGGCCCAGTGCTTGATGCGGCGGAAGCGCTCCTCCTCGGCGGCGGCGACCAGCACGCCGTCGCGCACGAGGCACGCGGAGGCGTCGGCGTGGTAGGCGTTGAGTCCGAGGATGATCATCGGGCGGGCGCTATCGCGTGGATCCGGAGTCCGCACCTGGCCGGCGTGCCAGCATCCCCTCGAGCAGGAATACGGAAAGGACCATTTCGGCCACCGCGCGCTGGCAGGCGTAGTAGAGCCCCCGCCATCCATCCAGGATCGCGAGCTTGGCCACGAGGCAGTAGAGGAACATCGCCGGCGGCGCCACGACGACGAGGCGGCGCACCCGGTCGGGCAGGTCGAGGTTCGCGAACGGCGTACGGAGAAGAACTTCGGCCTCGAGCCGCATGTACTTCAACTGGGAGGCGAACCAGCGCGCGAGCGGCTTGCGGTCGTCGTGGAGGATGCGCGTGCGCAGCTCCGCCACCGTGCCGGCCACCTCGACGCGCTGCGTGTGGCCGTGCTGCGCGTAGGTCGCCTGTTCGCGGCGGAACAGCACGGTCACCGGCGTGTACACCGTCCCGCGCAGCGGAACGCCGTCGATGCAGTAGCGGAAGCCCGCGCGGTAGCCGGCCACGCCGCCCTCCGGCGCGAGCGCGCGCAGCTCCTCCACGAAGTCCTCGGGCAGGATGTAATCCGCGTCGAGGGCCAGCACCCAGCCGGTCTCGATGCCCGTCTCGTTGAGGCCGAAGTTCCACTGCCGCGCGTGCGCATCGAAAGGCCTCTGGAAAAACGCCACGTTGGGGTAGCGCCGCGCGATGGCCTCGGTGTCGTCGCTGCTCAGGCTGTCGACGACGACGACGCGCTTGGCCCACGTAAGGCGGTCGAGCGTGCGCGCGATGTTGGGCGCCTCGTTGTAAGTGAGGATGAGGGGCGTCACGTCGTCCACGAGGCGCGGCCCGCTCATGGACGCCCCCGCGGCCGCCGCGCGATCGCGACCATCGATTTCGCCAGCGGCGGGATGCGTCCCGCGCGGCGGAACTCGATGTCCACGAATCCGGCTTCCTCGAGCAGCGCGCGCAGCGTGCGCATGGACCAGAACTTGATGTGGCCGTGGTCCCACAGCGCGGTGAAGTGGTCGTCGAGCTTGCCGGTCACCGCGAGTGCCAGGTTCTTCCAATAGCCGTGGTAGGGCGTGGACACGATCGCGACCCCGCCGTCCTCGAGCAGGCCGAAGAGCGTGGCGGCGAACTTCCTCGGGTAGTACACGTGCTCGACGACCTCCAGGCTGATGGCGACCGGAAAGCGGCCGTAGCGGCCCGCCAGGTCGTCGTACGCGGAGCCCAGCTCGAGCCTGTCGAGGTGCGGGTAGTGCCGCTTCGCGAACTCGATGCCCTGCTCCGACGCATCCACGCCGCACACCTCGAAGCCGCGCCGCGAAAGCTGGTCGGCGAAGGAGCCATTGCCGCAGCCCAACTCGAAGATCCTGCGGTTGCCCTCGGCGAACTCCACCTGGCCCAGCACCTCCGCCACCACGGGGTGGAGATACGCGAACGTATGGCTCAGGCTCGCGTCGCGGTAGGCATAGCCGTTTGCGGTTTCGTTCATGGGCTCGTCCGGAAGCATGCGCTACTTCCCGGCCACGAAGTCCGGTTGCGCCTCGTTCCCGAGGACCCATCCGTAAAGCGCGATCAACATGGCCACCACCCGGGCCCAGTCGAAATTGCGCTCGACGAACAGCCGCCCGCGGCCGCCCATCGCCCGCAGTTCCGTCTCCGGCAGGGCCGTCGCCTCGCGGATCGCAGCGGCCAGGGCACGCGCATCCGGATCCACCCACCAGCCGCAGCCTTCCTGCGCGATCGATCCCCAGGGCGCGCCCTTCGTCGCGATCACCGGGAGGCGATGGGCGAGCGCCTCGGCGATCGTCACGCCGAAGCTCTCGCTCAGGGACGGCGAGACGAACAGGCTGGCGGACTCGTACAGCGCGGCCTTCTCGGCACCGAACACCGCGCCGGGAAATGCGAAGGCATCGCGCAGGCCGGCGCGATCGACGGCCTCCTCCACGACCTTGCGGTACCCCTCCTCGTCCGGCCCGGCCACGACGACGCGCCAGCCCTGCGGCCGCACCATCGCCCACGCCTCGACCAACGCGAGCAGGCCCTTGATCGGGTGGATGCGCCCCAGGTACAGGGCGATCCTCGGCCCGTCCCGCGCAGCTCTGCCGGCCGGCAGCGCCGGCATGTCCACGCCGTGCGGGATCACCGCGATCGGTCTGCCGCATCCCGCGGCACGCACGTCGTCGGCTTCCTGGCCCGAGGTCACGCAGACGGCAGCCGCCGAGGACAGGTCGCGCCGTTGGAAGGCCCACCAGGCGAGCCGCTTCTTGCCCTTGTCGTGCGCGAGCGCATCCGGGTTCAGCATGCCGTGCGGGCTCGTCACGAGCGGCAGCCGCAGTTCGCGGCACACCGCGGCCACGGTGTGATTCGCGGGCAGCCACAGCCCGTGATCGTGGACGAGCCCCGTCCCGGCTTCGCGGCAGGTTCGCTTCACCAGTTCCCGCAGCCCGGGCGAGTACACCGAGCCGAGCAAGGGCAGGCGGCTCGCCTGCGCGAGACTCACGCGCACCGCGCCCGCCTCCGGCAGGATGTTGCGGTCTCCCGGATCGCCGAATTCCTGCGAGACCAGGTCCACGGCGACTCCCGCGCGAGCCAACCCGCTGCAGGCCGCGGTCACGGCGCTGGAAGTGCCGCCCGAGCTGCTCTTGAGCCCGGCGATGGTGTAGAGCACCGGAGGAAGGCGACAAGCGTTCATGCCGCGCTCGCGTCCGTGGCGACGCCGCAGTGTTCAAGCGCCGCCAGCAGTCCCTCGGTCACCTGCCGGTAGCCGTACCCGGCGATGATCTCGCGGCTCGCCTCTCCCCAGGCGCGCAGGCGCGCGGCATCCGCGAACGCTTCGCCGAGGCACGCGGCCAGAGCCGCGACGTCGCCCGCCGGGAACACCAGGCCGTTGCGCCGGTGGTGCACGAGGTCGGCGACGCAGCCGACATGGCTGCTCGCGATGACGGGCAGCGCCAGGCACATCGCCTCGTTGACGGCGAGTCCCCAGGTCTCGCCGCTGCCGTAGCTCGGCAGCACGAACACGTCGGCGGCGGCGTAGGTGCGCGGCATGAGGCTCTGGTTCTGGAACGGCGCGAAGCGCACCGCCTCGTTTCCCGCCGCGAGCGCGCGCAACTCCTGCTCCAGCGGGCCCGAGCCGACGAAGAGCAGCGACACGTCCGCGAGACCCGCCTGCAGGAAGGCGCGCAGCAGGTCCTGCGGCCGCTTCTTGGCCTCGAACTTGCCGGCGAACAGGATCACGCGGTGGCCCTCCGCAATGCCGAGCTCCCTCTTCCACGCCACCGCGTCGCGGCGGGCCGCCTCCGCCGCCCCGGTGAAACGGGCGTTGTCGACGGCGTGCGGCGCGAAGAAGAGGGCATCGGCCGCGACGCCATGCATCCGGAAATAGTCGCGGTTGGCGTGTCCCACGAAGAGGAAAGCGCAGAAGCGCCGGAAGACGGCCGCGATGGCCTGCCGGCGCAGCCATTCCCTCGCGCCGCCCGCCGGCACGAGCCGGTGCGAATCGCCGCGGAAGAGCAGCGGCGCGCGGCCGCGGTCCCAGCGCCACAGGAAATACATCAGGCTCGCGAAGTTGTAGCCGAAGAGCAGGACGGCATCGGGCCGGAAGCGCGCCACGCTCGCCAGCAGCTCCGGGTTGTCGAGCCCCCAGAAGTGACCCGTTCCGGGCCGCTTGCTGCGATTGCGCACGAACTCGAACTCGTATCCCTCCAGCAGCGGCACGTCCCACTTGAAGGCGCGCTGGAAGCCCGCCGTGTCGACCTGCTCGGTTACGCCGAAGTCCCAGAGGTAGTAGACCCGGACGGCGAGCCCGGACTCACGGATCAGGTGCTGGAACCACGGCACGTGGTACTGGATCGGGTGCGTGGCCAGGATCGCGAGGCGGGCCATTCACGCATTGACCCGCACGGGCTTCATGAGCAGGAGACTCACGCCGACCAGGGCGAGGAAGGACTGGTACAGCGACGCCAGGAACGCCCCCGTCGAGATTTCCGTGTTGAAGCACAGCGCCAGCACCAGCAGGTTGCACAGGAAGCGAAACGATAGCACCGGGGAGTTGGCTCCCCACGCCGAAAGCGCCCCGAACGACCATCCGAGCAGCACCGCGAGCGCCGCGACGCCCCAGTAGCCGAAATTGGCATAGGCCTCGCTGAGCAGCCCCCACCCGATGCTCGTGACCGCGGCATCCTCCCGGCTCGCCTGCAGCTCGTAATGCAGGTTCAGGAGCACCGTGCCCTCGTGCGCGGAAACCTTCTCCGGGGAAAATATCCGGGGGATGAGCTGCTGCGGGATGTGGACATAGGTCGCCCCCTTCATGAAGGGCATGGGGTCGGGGGAGTCCTGCTGCACCATGAGCAGGATGTGCATGAGGCTCGCCCGCTGCAGCAGGGTCTGGCCGTCGTCCTGGTCGGACTCGCCGGCGAGCTTGACGAACGAGCCCCGGATCCACTCGCCGAAGAACGCGGGGTACTCGGTGGGCGTGGCGAGCCTCCCCATCCCGTCGGAGTCGCCGCGGTAGCGGTCCCGGACCTCCCCCTTGCCGAGGTGCAGGAACATGAACAGCGCGATGCCGAGCGCGAAGACGAGCCAGGGCACCCGGCGATTGCCCACGGAAAACCCGATCACCGCGAGCAGGAAGGAGGTCATGCTGCCCACGAGCAGCGTCGAGGTCGCGTTGATGACCATGAACGCGACCAGCAGCGGGAGGAACCACCGCACTGTGTTCCTGTGCAAGACTCCCAGGCCCCATCGGTACGCGAGGACGTAGATGCCCTGCGAGCCCAGGCCGAGCACGATGCCGCGCAGGCTGGACATGATGTCGGCGCCGAGGTTGATCCAGCCGCCGAAGACCACGAGCGTGAAGACGCTGGACCCGCCGAGCATGGCGAGGAACAGCCCGTCGCCGCTGTTCGCGGAAAACACTTTCCGCACGCCGGGACGCGGCCGCAACCGCGACCAATTGACGAGCCGGTACCAGACGGCGGTCGCGACGAGCAGGAAGACGACGACCGTCAGGCTGGCGACGGTGTGGCGCTGCGTGTCGTAGTCGAGCACTCCCGGATGTTTCGCGACCAGCGGAAACGCGAACGCCCAGATGTGGCTCGCGGCGAAGAGCGGCAGGACCGGCACGCCACGCGCGCGGCCGGTGCACCACAGGTAGCCGGGCAGCATGGCCACCGCGGAGATCGCGAAAGCCCACGCGACGTCCACCGGATCGGTGTCCAGCAGCGCGTAGAGGTACAGCACCGAAAGCGCGGCCGCCAGGCCCCAGACGGCCCGCAACAGCGCGCGGGGGTCCCCGGCCATCCCGTTCGCGGCGGGCGTGGCCGGCATGGGCTGGCGCGGCCGGGCGCCGGGTTGCGCACGCGCGCTCAGCGCGCGGCGGTCAAGGTGTCGAATATCCCGCATAGCCTGCGTGTCATCTGGCGCGCCGTGCACGGCGCGAACGCGTTCCAGTCGGTGTCGACGCTGCGCGCGTCATCGCCGCCGAACCACCGCGCGCCGATTTCCGCGGCGACCGCTTCGCTCGCCGAACTCCCGTTGAACGTGACCATCACTCCCGATCGGGTGGCGCGGACGAGTTCCACGACGCTGCTTTTTTCATGAAAGATGGCCAACAACGGCTTGTTCGCCAGAATGTATGGGTAGATCTTCGATGCAGTGTAACCGCTGTCGTCGGAACCGAGGACGATGAGGGCATCCGCGTCCTGCAGGCAGCATAGTGCTTCGAAGTACGGGATTCGCAGCGACATTTCCTCGACCATGTCGCCCACGCCGCATTCGATGGCAACGGGCTCGATCGTCTTGCGTGACTTCTCCGCCGGCGCGTAGTCGGTGCCGATGAAGTGCACGGCCACGTCATCGCAGCGCGACGGCGCGGCTTCCCTCGCCTTGCGCATGGCGAGGAAGAAGGCGCGCGCGGCAAAGGCCATATCCGCGCCGCCGCGGCCCACATAGACCCAATGACGCTTTCCATCCTCGCGGGAGAAAATCGATTGGCGCACACCGATCGTGGGCAGCAACGCGAAATCCCCCTCGGCCGCCCCGAACGGCAGCACGGAGAAGTCTTCCAACCGAAGCCAGGAATAGCGCCACGCCAGGGACACGGGATACTGCGGCGAGACGCTCACGACGTGGCCGACCCTGCGCAGTGCCAGCGGCTCCAGGATGGCTGCCATGAGAATGCTCAATCGCTGCTTCAGTGGCAGCGGCGCCTGCACGTCTCGAACGCTGTCGTTTCGCCAGGGGTCCTGATAGTCCATAACGTAGGGAACGCCATGGCGCCACCGCCAGTACCGCCCCAGGATCATGACCGGGAACATGGTCGTGGAAAAGAAGACCACCGCCGGACTCTCGTCCCGGATGATCCTGCTCCCGAGCTTTGCCAGGTGAAAGAAGCTGCGCAGTCCGACGCTCCTCAGACCGAACCAGCTGGTCCACCGCAGGCCGATCGCTCCTGACTGCCATGTCCGGGTCGCTTTCGGTACCGTCGCGCACAGCATCGGATCGCGTATTCCCTCCTGCTCGTCAGGGTCGATCTTCAGAATCAACGGCTCCCATCCGAACTCCGCAAAAAAGGGCAGTGCCATCCTTGTCCGGTGCAAGTCCGGGCAGGAGATTGGCGGCCAGTTTGGCGTCACGATCAGGACACGCTTCAATCCACCGCCCGGTAGACCACTCGCATTCACAGTTTTGTCATTTCGAAGATGCCGCAGCCGTAATTGCAGCCGAAGCTTTCCAGCCGGGCCGCATCGGTAATCTGCTGATCCTCGTGCAGATCTCCCAGGTCATCGACGTACGAAAATCGGTCCAGACGATATTTCCCGTCGAAGCACTCGAGCAAATAGCTCAGCGAGAACACCCTGTGCGCATTGAACTCGATTCGTTGCGGGCCGATCGGGACCGAAAAGTAGAGTTTCCCGCCCTTCGTCAGCAGCAGGTGCAGGTTGTCCAGCCCGACGATATATCCATCGTAATTGACCGGATCACCATACCTGCCCAGGCCAAAGTGTTCTATGGCATGGAGGCAGGAGAGCGAGTCACTGATGCCAAACATCTCCGGCGGCAATGGCATCGTGAGGTCCATCTGAATGAATCTCACGTTCGGGATCGTGCTGGACAGCGGCCGGATATCCAGCACGTCAATGGCGCGAAACGAAGCCACATGAGCGACCAGTCCATCGATGCGGGAGCCGACATCAACGTGGTTCGCCGGATTGTTGGAGTGGACTCTCCTCGCCACCAGCAGGTCCTGATGGAAATAGTGTCCGCTTGCATACCCACTGTCCTGTGTCCGATCGTCAAGGCACGGATATGGCTTGCCGAATGGAAAGTCCCTGACCGAATGCGCGCGCTGGGCCGCAAGTGATCTGAAATCGTGAAAGTAGCTCGGCAACGCCAGCAATGAGCGAATCGTCCGGCGAGGGTCTATGCCGAACAACACCAGCAAGTGATAGATGCGTCTAAAGAGTCGGCTCACTTTGGGTCTCTATCGGGAAAATCGCATGCAGCAATCGGCGCCTCGTGCAAGTGTCAGGACATTGCAACAATCGCCGACTCGGTCCTTTTCGGATTGTCCCTCAATTGGCAATACCTGATGCCCGCCTCGCCTCGATGTTGCGCTCGCACTCCCTTGCACATGCCCGTCTGAAATATTGCTCCTCGAACATGCGGTAGGAGTACCGCGACAATGGGACGAGCACGGCCAATGAGGCTGCAAGTGCCAGGTACTGAGCTGCCACGGACTTTCCGAGCGCAGCGACAGCCAGCCCGCTAATCCATATTGAAGGCCACCAGTGCCACAGGTAGAGGCTGTACGACCAGCGGCCGATGGCCTGGGCGACGCCGTGGCTCAGCGCGCGGCGGAATGGCGAGTCGCTCGCGATCACGTTCCAGAGCACGATCCCGTAGCCGAACGCGAGGACCGGCTCCGAGGCCGTCTTGAGCAGCGGACCGGCACTCCCCGCTAGCGCGACGACCTCCGTGACGGCCAGCGTCCGCCCGAGGTAGGCGATCGCGATCCCGGCCAGGAATCCGCGGCTCCCCCGCAGCACCCCGGGCAGCGGCACGTCGCCTGCGTACAGGCGTGCCACGCACATGCCCCAGGTGAATTCCACGAGCCGCGCGGGAAGCTGCGCGTGCCAGTCCAGTGCCGTGCCCGGGTCGGTGAGAAACATCCATGCGCGGAACGCGAGGGACACGGCGATCGCCAGCGCGGATGCGGTCCAGAAACCCAGGCGGCCGGCCGCCCAGATGAAAAAGGGCAGCACGAGGTAGAAGTGCCACTCGGTGGCGAGCGACCAGAACGGTGCCGCCAGGCCGCCCACGCCCGGCAGCAGGATGCTCGTGAAGGTGAGATGCGAGGCGAGATCCAGCCAGGGAAACGCGCGCCCGGCAAGCCAGTGTCCGATGGCGGCGACGATGGCCGCCGCGTAGAACGCGGGCGCGATCCGCAGCCACCGCCGCTGCACGAACGACGCGAAGGCGCCCCACGTGAACCGGCTTTGCGCGCCGGCATACATGAGGTACATGCAGAAGCCGCTGATCACGAAGAACAGGTCCACGCCGGTCCCGAGTATCGCGAGCGCCCGGTTCAGGTCCACCCCGGCCAGACCGGGCACGCCCAGCAGCCGGGGGTTGCCGGTGAAGGCCCAGACATGCGCCCACAGCACGCCCAGCGCCGCGACCGCGCGCAATCCGTCCACGGGCGCGATGCGGCTCGGGGCGCCGGCACCTGCGGTCGTCATCGCGTCACCCTTGCGCCTGCGGAGCGAGCGCCACGACGTTGCACCAGTCGCCGACGCGCTCCTCTGCATACGCCTCCAGGCGCCCGCCGTCGCCGATCGCATGGATCGCGTAGCCGTGCGCTTGAAGCAGGGCGACCGAGCGGCGCCACTCGCCGTGCCCGACCTCCATCAGCAGCGCGCCGATGGCATGGCGCGCCAGGAGCTTTTCCGCTCCGGCGAGGACGGCCGGCTCGTGTCCCTCGACGTCGAGCTTCATCAGGTCGATCCGCTCCAGCCCCTGCGCGGCGCACCAGCCGTCGAGGTCCACGGTCGCGACGTCGACTTCCGCATCGTGCCGGTCGCGGGCCTCGCCGGCCTGCAGCAGGTGCCCGAAGGCGCCCAGGCCCGGCGGCGGCACGGCCATCCGGGAGTCACCCTTCCGGTCGCTGATCGCCACCTGCTCCACCTGCACCTTCCGGAAGCCGTTGATCGCGACGTTGTGGCGGAATTTCCCGCACTCCGCGGGATTGGGCTCGAAGCCGACGATGCGCACGCCGTCATTGCCGCGCCTGCGGCAAGCTGCGGCGGCGACGAGGCTGTAGAGGCCGATGTTGGCGCCGACATCGACGACCGTCGCCACCGGTTGCTCGAGCAGCTTCTGCCAGAGCTCGAGCTCGTTCCACTCGTACTGTCCGCGGTAATACAGCGAACCCATGCCGATGTCGGCGGGGCTTCCCTCGACGTCGAATCCATATTGCGTCCGGAACCTGATCTGCGCGCGGCGCGACCAGATCGCCTTCCACAGGAGGCGCCGCACGATCGCGCTTGCCGGGTTCCGGGTGAACTGCGGATGCGCCAGGAGCTGCACCCGCATGCGCAACCACGGACCGAACTTCATGCCGTGCGCGCCGCGGGCGCCTGGCCGGGTCGCGGTCCGGGCAGGCCGAGATCGGCGAGCAGGTCCGCCATCCGGCGCTCCCACGTGTGGTTGGCGAGGCAGTGCGCCTGCGCCTCCTGCGCCATCCGGCGGCGCAGGTCGTCGTGGTCGAGGTAATGGCGGCACTTCTCCTGCAAATCCCCGGCGTTGTCCCACGTGTCGATGTGCCGGCCCACCTCGAACAGCTCGCGCAACTGCGGGCAGTCCTGCGTCAGGTAGAAACCCCCGGCCATGGGTATCTCGAACTCGCGCAATCGAACCTGCCGTCGCTCGCTCGCCGTGCCGGGCGTCCCCAGGAAGTGCGTGAACCCGAGGTTGATCCCCGCGCCGCGCACGAGCGGGACGAAATCCTCGCTCGCATAGACGCCGCGCAACACGCCCGGCGGGAAGTCGCCGCCCGCTTCGTCGATCTGCCGGCTGCGCTGCAAGCGGCCGCGCAGGCTCGCTAGGATGGCACCCGGCCCCTCCTCCCGGATGCGG